>CAUZQN010000049.1:0-9695 GCA_963581605.1 uncultured Binatia bacterium (SeqCode) | reverse complement strand
ACCAGTGAGCGTCAAGCACCACTTTGTGATTTGTGGCTGGAACTATAAGGCCAAGGAGATTCTCGAAGAACTCCGCGCCGACGAAAAGGCCCGCGACTGCCCCGTCGTCCTCATTGCCGATTTACCCGAAAAACCGCTCGAAGAGGACAATGTGTATTTTGTCAGCGGCGTGGTAAGCCGCGAGACTCTGGAGATGGCCAATACGCAGGAAGCCCAAGTGGCGATTGTTTTGGCGGATGAAAATGTCGAGGTGCACACCCGAGACGCAAAGACGATTCTCGACACCTTGACCATTAAGACCACCTATCCGCACCTGTATACCTGTGTGGAATTGGTTGATCGCAAAAATATGGACCATTGCAAAATGGCCAAAGCTGACGAGATCATAGTCACCGGGGCGCTCAGCACCAATTTGCTGGTGCAGGCGGCCCTGGACCATGGTGTCACCGAGGTCATCAGTGAGCTGGTCAGCAACCGCTATGGTCACGCCTTATACAAAATTGCCGTGCCACAAGCCTGCGTGGGGCGTCCCTTCCTCGACGTATTCACCCAGCTGAAAACCGACCAAAATCTTATCGTTGTTGCGGTCGGAAGCCACAAGGAGGGAAAGTTCCTTGCGAACCCCCCAAACAGCTATATAATCGATACACAGGATCAGCTCGTTGTCATCGGACAACAGCGCCCTGACTAAGGTGGAGTATGGAGGACACTACGTATGCCGTCAGAACATTTCGATAAGGTCAAAACGTTTCTGCTCGATATGGGCCATGCCATTGCCCAAGAAGACGAGGAGCAAGAACTCTTCATCGTGAATGACGAAGAAAATGGCATCAATAATTTGATTATTGACTGTGAGGATCCTTTGCTCATCTTGGAGCAGGTGATTATGCCCGTGCCCGGTGACCCCGGTGAGCTGTTCCGGCGCTTGCTGCAAATGAATCGTCTGCTCGTACATGGGGCATTTGTGCTGACCGAAGATGCCCAGACCGTACTCTTTCGCGACACGCTGCGCATAGAGAACCTGGATAGCAACGAGTTGGAGGGCTCTATTGAGGCGCTGAGTCTGGCGCTGGCAGAGAACGCGGAAGAATTACTCTCATTCAGTAAACGCTAACCCGCAATAAACGCTAACCCGAATCTGGAGGAATATATTATGGCAGGACTTTTTCAACGAATCTTTAAAATCGGACAGTCTCAGGCGCACGCGGCATTGGAGGGTCTGGAAGATCCGATCCGTATGACTGAACAGGGGATACGCGATCTGAAGACAGATCTCCAGGAGAGTATGACGAGTTTGGCCGAGGTCAAAGGAGTCGCCATTCGGCTCAAAAAGGACGCCGAGGGTCATAAAGGCATGGCCGCCGAGTATGAACGCAAGGCCATGATGCTGCTCAAAAAAATGCAAAGTGGGGGACTCGACCAAGCCGAAGCGGAACGGCTGGCGACCGAGGCCTTACATAAGAAGGAAGAAGTGAGCCAAAAGGCTGCGCAGACTCTGAAGACCTGGGAAAGCCAAGACAGCATGGCCTCTCAGTTACAAGGCAAAATCGAAAAACTCAAATCTACTGTGACCAAATATGAGAATGACTTGATCACATTAAAGGCGCGCGCCCGCACCGCGGCTTCAACAAAAAAAATCAATCAACAATTGGCCAAGATCGACTCTTCCAGCACCATCGCTATGCTGGAGAAAATGCGCAATAAAGTCGAAGAAGACGAGTCCTTAGCCCAGGCCTACGGCGACCTCGCAGATATCGATAAGAGCGTGGACAATGAGATCGACGCCGCCCTGGCTCAGGGGGGCAGTGTCGCGACCAGTGACTCCTTGGCCGCGCTCAAATCGAAGATGGGCATTGCGGCTGCGGCGTAAACGATCGCCCTCTCCCGCTAGCGGGAGAGGGCCAGAGCCTGCTCTAGTCCTGTGTTAGGGATACAGAGAGGGCCTGTCATTCTGAACCGAAGCAGCGCGAAGGTGAAGAATCTTTCAGGCGTACCCGACAAAGAGATTCTTCGTCGCTAGGCTCCTCAGAATGACAATTTCGGTACGAACAAGGTGTAGATGACATGTCCCTATGGAATAAACTCTTTGGTAAAAAAGATGAGCAGCCGGAAACAGATCCGCTGCACGACTTCACGTTATCGAATCTCAAAGTCGGTTATCTGCTCGACTATGATCTCAAGACCTGGGAGGTCAAAAACCATAACCGCTATGACTTTGACGGGACGCGCAGCGACGAGTGGGAACTCGATGCCGGCGATGATGGCTGCTATCTGGGGCGCGAGGTCGATGATGAAGTTGAATGGAGCATCAGTAGAAAAATAAATATTTCAGACCTTGGTCAAGCTGTTCGTGACCACATCAAGCAGCACGACGACCCACCCGAAGAAATAGAGCATCAAGGCATCTGCTATCGGTTGGAAGAGAGTGGAGCCGGGCATTACTACCCTGACGACCGCGTTGCCGGTGATGAGATGATCTATTGGGACTACACGGATGCGGATGAAGACCATATTCTGACTATCGAGCAGTGGGGCGAAAACGAGTTTGACGCCTCAGTGGGCAAGTGGGTGAAGGAGTATGAGTTTTCGAATATTTTACCGCGGGAACAGACGTGAAGCCTATTCGTAGCAGCTTTTGGAAGACGGCCGTGAGCGTAGGTTTTGCAGCAGCTTCTTAATACACCTCCCACCTGCCCTGCTTATAATACTCATGTAAGACCGGTCGACTCTCCCGATTAATTTTTACCTTCTCCTCTCCTGCAAGGACGCCTTTCCCAAAGTGGACCATCGAGACCATCGCATCGTGGTTTAAGAAGCGAGTCGCGACCTCTTGGAAAGACAAACGCTGCACGGTCTCTTTAAGAGCAGTAGACTCCAGGAGTGTTGCATCTACCCCCAACACAAATCCCCATTCTCCTAGCGTTGGGATGTGGTTGTGGTACGGCAAGGTGCTGAATCCGGCTTCTTGCATGGTCTTTTGGATGCACAGAAATGCTTGGCGCGAAAAAAATGGGCTAGTGGCCTGAGTCACGATAGTGCCGCCGCGTTTGAGGTGTTTTTTGCATAAGCGGTAGAAGTTCAGCGAGTACAGGCGTGCTAGCTCGACAGAGTTGGGATCGGGCAAATCAATAATAATCGTATCGAATAAATGCTGTGTGTCCTGTAAAAAGGCGAACGCATCGGTATTCACGATCGTTACCCGTGGATCGCTTAAGGCGTAGTCATTGAGCTGTACAAAGATCGGGTGCGAGACTGCCAGCGCCGTCATCTCTGGATCAAGATCGACCAGCGTCACTTTTTTCACGGCAGAATATTTCAGGACTTCGCGCAGGGCCAAGCCATCGCCACCACCGAGTATCAACACTTCTTCTCGATTACCTGTCAAAGCGAGAGCCGGATGTACTAGCGGCTCGTGATAGCGTTCTTCGTCGTAGCTGCTGAATTGCTGGTTGCCGTTGATATACAGCCAGTAATCGTTGCGCCAACGCGTCATGACAAGACGTTGGTAAGGTGTTTGTTTGACCAGGATAACAGTGTCCTTATACAGCGCCTGCTCACCAAACAGCACTATCGGTTCGGCTAAGAAAAAGAGACCGATAAGACCCGCGCCAACAACGGCCCAGGCGCCGCTCAGCAGTCGGGGGGCGGCGAGTAAGGACCGAAAACGAAAGAGAAACAGCGATGCAATACAGAAGTTCACCGCACCCAGAATCACCGGCGTATAGCTGAGCCCCAAGTAGGGCAGCCCCACAAACGCAAAGAACAGTCCACCCAGCAGTGCCCCGTAATAATCCTTCTCCATGACCGAAGAAATATTCACTCGGAGTTCTTCGTAGGCGGCATTGACCCGAGTGATGAGCGGGATCTCCATCCCGATCAGCAGACCGATGGCAATCCCGAACGGATAGATCACCAGGCCGACGTTATTGAGAAACGGAGAAAGCGCATACGCCGCAGCGGCAGCGCTGGCGCACAGCAGGGACAGCGAAAACTCCAGGACGGTGAATGTGTCCAGCAGGTTTTTTCCAAGATAGCGACTCAGATGGCTGCCCAGACCCATGGCGAACAGCATGAACGACATCATCAGCGTCCACTGCAGCACCGCATTCCCCAGAAAATAGGTCGCAAGCGTGCACAGCACAAACTCCGCAACTATGCCCGCGCACCCAGTCGCGAACAGACAGAGTTTGAGGAGGTTAGAAACACCACGTGATGAGGAAGGAGGCACCAACGTAAGAAAACATCTCAATGCAGGCCGCACCGAGATTGGGTTGCTCATGCTCGACTAATTCAGCCGTAATCGTTGTCCCCGGCAGAAGAACTTTGTCGGTAGCCAGTCGGATTATCGGGAGCGCCACCAGGCCAACCAGGGCCATCGACCCAAACGTCATCAGATGATCTTGCCACGAAAGGAAGTCACCACTCACCGCGTAGCGCAGAATATTGCCCATAGCGATGAGTGCCCCAGCAAAACTCACACCGACGGCGACGTTATCCTTTTCAATTTCGTCGTGGATGCTATACGGCGTGATCCAGTCATACATGAAGGCGGTCAAAATCAGCGCGACCTGACCCAGTCCCCAAAAACCGATGGCAGTCCAGACCGTTCCGCCCTCACCCGAAACCGCGCCAAACAGTATGAGTCCGGTGGCAGCATACACCCCGCCAACGGTGACGCCGGTGCCCGCGTTCTGATCTTGAATAATCTCCTTGGTATTGCGGAATCGGTACAGAATCAGGCGGTCACTGACTATGGTCGAAATATTGAGCAGGACAATAGCGAGTGTCCCATAGAGAAAAAGATCAAGCACGTCATCAACCACGCCGTGAGACGGCCCGACTATGGCGCCACCTATGGCAAATACCAGTCCAAAGTAATAGCCAACCAGAGCCAGCGCGAGGGCGGTATTTTTGTTGCCGATCAGTTCTTCATGCACATGGAATTCGCGGTGGGCCAGGTTAAAAACCAGCGTCCCGACCCAGAACAATACGTAGGCACATATGAGGTAGACGGCGGCAAGGATGAGAGCATCGATAGTCATGGGTCTATTCGTAATCGCCGCCTATTTGCCAAAGCCAAATCCCCGCGACCGAACCGGCACGCTACTGCGCCCCAATCGATTATTGAATTTCTGCCCGAAGCGCTGCCGTTTCGCCACATCGCGTGACCGGCGACGCTCAAAAAACGACGGTTTCCTTTGCTGCGTCACCGTGCCGCGCGTCCCGTATTCTTTTCCGGTCGATCCATAATACGGCCGGCCGCGCGAGCGCGAGCGCTCGTAGGAGTTATAATCGCTGCGAAAGATCGATCCCCTGCCTAGGCCGAACATGCTGCTCATGAACGCATACTGGCCGTAAAACGCCCAAAAGGACGTACCACTATTATTCGTCTGCCACTGTCCGTAACGCGAATTACCGACATAGCCATACCCGGCGGGATGCGGGACATTGTTTTCGCCGTCGGGCGTTTTGGACGCGAGCGTCATGCCCAGGAAATTCTCATTGGCGCGGTACACCGCCTTCGGCACTTGTAACCAGTCCGTTGTCCAGGATTTTTTGCCCTGCGCAACTTTGTACTGATGGAAGTAGGAAGAGATAAATGTCCCCTCCTCGCGCATATCGTCAAGAATGATGGAATATTCAGGCGCAGAGGAGAGCTGTGCTTTCAGTTTGTCCAACGGAGTTGCAGAAGGCGAGCAGCCGCCAAGGAGCACGGCGAGACAGCAACTCAGGCCTATCCTCCAGATCGTCTTCCGCATGCCTTGAGAGGCAGTTCTTTTAATCCCCAGCATCGTGCTACTCTGTATGTCCACAATGCAGCAACTTCCGCGCACCGTCAAGCAGCACCACACCTCCACGAAAGCATCCACGTGACAGGCCAACATCTTTTCGCCGATCTGTATGAGATTGAAGCCGCGCTGTTGCGTGATGAGCCTACCCTCATGCAAGTTTTTCGTTCAGCCCTTGAACGCTCAGGCTTCTCTATTTTGAATCAGGTCAGCCATCATTTTCCAACCGGAGGTCAGGGTGTTAGCGGTATCTTCTTACTCGCGACCTCACACGCGACTTTTCACACCTTTCCAGAGCGCGTGTATATGGCCATCGATGTTTTCTCGTGCGGAGGGGCTGATCCAGGAGCAGTCCTCGTCCTATTAAAAGACGCCCTGTCTCCACAGCGGGTTCACAGTAAGATTGTAGAGCGTGGAGACAGCCAGATTTAGTGAGTTGACTTCTTCTGGCTGTCAGTATTCTGCGCCGGGTTTCCCTTGCACCAGCCCAGTCTTTTCGCTACGTCATCGGCAGTCAAATAGAGAGGGATGATTATGAAATACGGTTTACACTTAGCCGGGGGCGCGTCGGTGTGCGATCGGAAGGTCCTCATGGATGTTGCCAGGATTACCGAGGAGGAAGGGTGTGACTCTCTTCTTATTGGTGATCATATCGTCTTACCCAAAAAAATCACCTCTCCTTGGCCGTATGAGAAGTATTACGACGGTAAGCCGAACTTTGACATCTATACCAGCATGGAGTGGTTAGACCCGTTTGACACCCTCGCTTTTGTTGCCGGGATCACAGAGAAGATCCGGATCGGTCTGAGCGTGCTGATCGTGCCGTATCGACACCCGTTTGACGTAGCCCGACGGGTCGCCACCATCGATGTCCTTTCCGGTGGGCGGTTTATTCTTGGCACTGGAGTTGGGTGGCTAGAAGAAGAGTTTAACCTCCTTGGTATCCCATTTCAGCGTCGCGGCAAGCGCACGCGTGAATATATTGCCATGATGAAAGCGTTGTGGACCGAAGACAGCCCGCGTTTTTCCGGTGAATTTGTTCAACTGGAAGAAGACGTCAACGTCCTGCCGCGTCCGTTACAAAAACCGCATCCGCCCATCTGGGTTGGGGGCGAGTCAGTCTACGCGCTGAAACGCGTGGTTGCCTTTGGAGATGGCTGGCATATTGCATTGCTTACCTTTGATCAGATTCGCCCGCTGTTGGATCAACTCAAAAAACTCATGTATGAAGCAGGTCGCAACTATGATGATCTCGAATTGACGGCCATGACCGACCCCACCCGCACCACGCCAGAAGATATCAAAACCTACCGCGACCTTGGGGTCAAAGTCTTGTATATGGTCCCCTTGAGTCGAGACCCGGATGGCATTGCAAAGGAAGTGCGAGCGTTTGCCAAACAAGTACAGGATGTATCGTAAATTCGTAGAGGCAATGCATGCATTGCCTCTACCTGTACCGAAAGGAATAAGAACCATGCTTAGCCGCAATGAAATCTCGACTGCACTCGCTAAATGGGGCACAGCCTGGAATGCCCACGACCTCGACGGCGTCATGGATCTGTTTCATGACGACATTTATTTTGAGAATTGGACCGGAGGCTGGGTCCGAGGGAAAGAGAACCTGCGCCAGGCTTGGACGCCTTGGTTCGCCGATCACGGTGGATTCACCTTTACCGACGAAGAAACCTTTATTGACGAAGTCGAACAAAAGGTCCTGTATCGCTGGCAGCTTGATTCGCCGTCCTTTGAAAAAGGGTATGAAGACAAACACGAAGCCCGGCGAGGGTTGGACGTGATTCACTTCAAGGACGGTAAGATCATCCAGAAGCTGACCTACTCAAAAACAACTATCGAAATTGGTGGTGAGCGGGTGCGGCTGGTGCCAGGACAGCAGGGCTAAAGAAGGAGACAGCGGCATGACAGCATTTTCTCATTTCTCTCTGGACCAGGTAGAAATTTTTGGCAAAGGTGTCCTTCAGGCCGAAGGCGTTGTGATCGACAAGGACGGCATCGTGTACGGTGCGGGCCGCAACGGCATTGTGTACAAAGTGACTCCGGATGGCACAGTCAGTCAGCTCGCGACACTGCCGGAAGGCTCGATGCCCAACGGGGTCACCATGGACCGCGAGGGCAATATTGTGTACTGCGACCTGGCCAAGCAAGCCGTGATACGCGTCTCGCAGAGCGGCCAGGTTTCATTAATTGCTGACCAAGTAGGTGACGTGAAACTCACCATGCCGAACTTCGCCAGCTATGATGCAGAGGGGAATTTATACGTCTCTAATTCTTCCAGCGCGCCAACGTTAGAAAAAGCGCTCGAAGAGCTGGCAGAGCCGGCCCCGAACGGCGCGCTCGTCCGTATCCGACCTGACGGCAGCGGAGATGTGGTTGCGACAGGCATTTACCTTGCTAACGGTACGGCGATCTCACCCAATGAAGACGCGGTCTATGTACTGGAAAGCACACGAGACGATTGTCTTCGTATCCAGATCAATAAAGACGGGACATTCGGTAAACCTGAGATATACTCCAAAGACTTTCCCGCCCTGCCGGACGGAATGGCCTTCGACGTTGACGGCAACTTATATGTCACGCTTCCCGCTAAGATTGGCGGCTCACATAAGCTCCAGGGTATTGCTCACCAAGGGGTCAACATGGCTCCAGCCCACCAGATTATTAAAGTCGATACCAATGGTAATTGGAGCATGTTGATCGACGACCCTGAAGGCCAAAAGCTGAATTTTCCCACAAATTGTGCCTTTGGCGGCCCGGACTTGCAGGACCTCTATTTCGCCAATCTGGAAGGCGATCATTTTAGCCGGGTGCACACGCAATTCCGCGGGCATCCGCTCTATCATCAACGCTGAGGTACACTACAAATCAATGGGCAAAACCAAATATTCTGTATAGATAAATTCACGATGCTGCATTAACCGGGGTGTTGCCGCAGCATCCACCGCTGGGTCGTGATTTTTATACATCGGACGAAATCCTTCATCCATGGGACAGAGGTCCGGCGGGAGCGGATCGATCAGATGCGAGAAAGCCGCCCAGTAAATATCGAGCGCGGATAAGGCACTACCAATAAAATATTTTCTGCCTTTGGCGTGTTGACTTTCCAGCTGATTATCCAATGCGCTGAGCACTTCGATGACCCTGCCAGGAGCAGTTGCCGCTGTCTCTTGGGAATAGCCATATTTGGCGCCAAACGCCTGGGCGAAAGCTTCATTCTCTTCCGGAAGGTCAGGGGTGGAGAGCATGGAGTGCACCAACATGAGACGCCGGCACCAGCCAAAACCGTACATCGCGCATAGTTCGTTACTCAGGCCAAACATCAGCATACGGTCAACTTGATTGGCCGGAATAAGAGCCGGCTCGGGTTGAATACGTTCGGCTAAGTAGAGCTGTTCAGCCCAGTTGGACTTGGGGAGTTCATCATTCCAGGCAATGGCTGGCGCGGACGCCTGGGCTGTCCAGTTAATCAGGGCCGCGTGATCTGAACCAATTTCAAAGCTTGCCCGCGTATACGGAATCTTCTTTACATCACAAATACCCTTGATCGCCTCCGCCCAGGGCCCGGGGATGCCGGGGGCGCATACAATGCGCATACCCGACTGTTTTCTTGCTTCTTCAACGCTGAAGTACTCAGCCATAGGTTTCTCCTTTTACTACTGGCGGCAGACTATTCGTGCAAATGTCTGTTCCAGACAACGCATACGTCCCTTCGAGATTAGATACGACAGCCCGGAGCAGGTACAATCGCCCCAAGCCGTTTCACCACCTGCAGGCCATCTTTGCTGCCACGTGCCACAACAATATTCATAGTTGCGTGCTGGCTATCCGGGTCTATGCTCACAGGACCAGTGGGTGACTCGAACGTCAGTCCACGCAGCCCCGTTATTGCGG
>CAUZQN010000048.1:0-9759 GCA_963581605.1 uncultured Binatia bacterium (SeqCode) | reverse complement strand
GTGTCGCAGAGGGGCAAGCGTCGCAGGAGTGTACCTGCTTCAGTAGTGATTGCCAAGAGATTTATTGCCAAAAGATTTAGCTTGGATCGCCGCGAGACAGCAAGAACAGGACGACGCCAAGGAAGAGGGCGAGTAAGGCAAGAGATACAGCCCAGTATGGGATACGATCGGCGTGAAAGATTGCAGCAGAGTCTTGTTTTGCGTGGATATCCCCTCGCGGCAAATGGGCAAGAAACTGACCAATGATGTCCGCAGAGTCAAGATCAAGAAAGGTAGAATACGTCCGCAGAAAAGGGATAAGATACAGCACATCAGCTAAGATACGAGGGTCTCCGTCGCCCTCAAGCAGCCGGAGGTAGTGAACGGGAATTTGCGTGTCATGTCCCACTGCATCAATTGAGAGCCCACGTTCTACCCGAGTGCGTTTCAGCAACCCCGCCACCTCGTCAGTCATATCCTGTACTCTCTTGTACTAGCACGCGCTCTGTTCTCTCTCCGCTGGTTAATGGCCACATCAGTCCGCAGTCGCCTGCTGTAATAAATAGGCCTCAATAAACTGATCGATCTCGCCATCCAAAACCGCATCGGTATTGCCTACCTCGACTCCAGTACGATGGTCTTTCACCATCCGGTAGGGATGTAAGACATATGAGCGAATCTGACTCCCCCAGGCAATGTCCTTTTTACTTTTATGCAAATCTTCCATCTTCTCTTTTTGTTTCTGCATCTCCAGTTCATACAAACGGGCGCGGAGAATCTTCATCGCCATAGTACGATTGCGGTGCTGGGAGCGTTCATTTTGACACGCCACAACAAGCCCGGAAGGCAGGTGTGTCAGGCGAACGGCTGAGTCGGTTTTGTTCACATGCTGGCCACCTGCGCCGCTCGCCCGGTAGGTATCGACCCGTAAATCTTCAGGACGAATGTCCACCTCAACCGTTTCATCAATATCAGGGTAGACAAAAAGGGAAGCAAATGAAGTATGCCGACGAGCGTTGGCGTCAAAGGGTGAGATGCGGACAAGACGGTGAATACCCGCCTCCGCCCGCAAATAGCCGTAGGCGTAAGCGCCATCCACGGTAAAGGTGGCGCTTTTGACCCCACCGCCTTCACCCGGCAGATGTTCGGCCATCTCCACTTTGTAGCCTCGCCTTTCCGCCCAGCGGAGATAGAGCCGCAGTAGCATATCGGCCCAGTCTTGGGCTTCGAGGCCACCAGCCCCTGGGTGGAGACTGACGATCGCACCCTGGGCGTCGTGTTCTCCACCCAGCATGTGTTGGAACTCGGCCTGGTTGACTCCAGTCTCAAGCTCAGGGACCACCCGCTCAACCTCTTCAATGGCTTCGGCGTCTCCGTCTTCGGCGAGTTCCAAGAAGACAAGAGCGTCAGCAGCAGCGCGATCGTGTTTTTTCCATTCCTGTATTGAACCAAGCAAGGTTGCACGTTCTTTTAAGACGGCTTGGGCCTTCTCTTGATCTTGCCAGAATTCGTTGGCGAGGGTCTGCTCTTCAAGTTCGGCGGCGCGGGCTTCTTTTCCTGGAACGTCAAAGATGCCTCCCAAGACTCACAATGCGCACGCTCAGCTCATGCAATTTCTCTTTCATTTCTACGAGCATACCCGTTTCCTCCGTTTCGTCGAAAAGACGCTTTGATGTATGGGCATCCTAACATAGCCAGTGTACTAACAGCGCACAACTTGGCGAACCAATCGCCATACTGCGTGTAGACAGACGTGACCTGCGGCCACGCAATCTCTTCAGCTAAAAAAGCTGTTTCAGAAAGAGCGGTTTGAACCTGCACCTGCCCATCAATACCCACAATGGCCGAAATGCCAGTGTTTGCCGCACGCACCAAGGGAACTCGATTCTCAACCGCCCGCATGGCCTCCATGGCGAGATGTTGGTACGGCGCCGAGGTCTCCCCAAACCAGGCATCATTCGTCATATTGATGAGCAGAGTTGCCCCGTTGTGGACAAAACGACGAGCCAAATCCGGAAAGACCCCTTCGTAGCAAATCAGAACACCAAATTCGCCAAAGGGAAGAGAGAACACAGTAGGCGTCGTCCCTGGCGCAAAGTCTCCAATCCCTTCGACCCATTTATCCAGGAAAAAGAGAATACTGCTCTGAAATGGGATGTATTCTCCAAAAGGTGTCAGAATTATCTTGTCATACTGTTCCAGGATAGTTGTCTCGGGAGATATGAGATAGGCCCGATTAAACAGTGTGATGTCTGTTCCATTCCTGAGAAAGGCGGGGCTGCCAAACAGGAGGGGCGTTTTCGTCTCCTGCACGAGATCGAGGAGCCGGCCGCGGTAGGTCACATCAGATTGAAAGAAGAAGGGTATTGAGGCTTCTGGCCAGACAATCAAATCTACCGTTTGCTCCGCAACCCGACGCGTCAACTGCTCATACCGGGCCAGTGTGGTCTCTTGGTAGTCTGGGTCCCATTTTTTGTCTTGGGCGATATTACCCTGCGCAACTCCAACCCGTAGCGTATGGGTTTTCGGCAGAGCGGCAAGCTGCTCTCGACGCCAGCCGCCCCAGCCCGAAAGTCCGGCAACGAGGAGCAACAAGACCAGGAGCAACCGGCCACGCCCAGGGCCCTGACGAGACAATACGACAAAGAGAACAATATTGCCGAACACCACAAGCGCCGAAAGACCATACATCCCGGTAAATTCGACAAACTGGATCAAATTTAAGAAGTTATACTGTGAATAGCCCAGGCTGACCCACGGAAAGCCAATAAAAAAGAAGGAGCGCACCCATTCCAAGGCGACCCACAAGAGGGGCCCAAGCAGGACAATGGGCAAACCGTGTTGCGCATAGATACGTAATCCGGCGGCAAAGGCAGCCGTGTAAGCCGACAGAATAGCGCACATGAGCAGCAGCGGGCCGACGGCAATGAAGTAGGGGATGTTGCTGTACAGGCCAATTGTATGCACGATCCAGTACAGCGTGCCTAGATAAAACCCCATGCCGGCAATCCAGCCTAACGTAAAGGCGCGCCGCGGCGTTTGCCCCTGAATAATCCATAGGAGTGGCACAAAGGCGACCCAAGCCAGGATATTCCAGTCCACTTTTGGGAAAGCGAGGGCAAGCAGGATACCGCTCAAGGCGGCCAGCCCGGTTTGCTGCAGGCGACTCATAATACGCAGCAGACTAGCCTGACCGTCGTAGACTGGGAAGGCCGTATAGATTATAGATGCCGGCTCTCCAGGAGGGCCTGCACTACCCTCTCCTTTTTATGCATCCGAATAGCTTCGCTCCGCGAGATTTCATGATCGTAGCCAAACAGATGTAAAATGCCGTGAATCAGAAGCGTGAGAACCTCCTCTCGCAAGGAGTGCCGTCTTCGCCGTGCTTGACGTTGGGCGGTATCAATCGAGATGACCACATCTCCCAAGAGCCAGGGGTATACGTCGTCGGCGAGAGGAAAAGACAAGACGTCAGTCGGCTTGTCTTTGTTCCGATACTGGCTATTCAGCTCGTGGATCGTCTGATCCGTCACGAAGGCGAGGCTCACCTCGGCCGCTTTCTGTTCCAGGTGACGCAGGATCGTTCGGCTCCAGCGCCGGATCTCGATCCGGCTTACTCCCGGAACCGTGCCGGAGATGCCGATGGTCAGGCCGGGCCTGGAGATGACTGCGACGGCGCGTCCGGCGTTCTTCGTCGTGACGCTCTTGTTCTTCTTGGTCGCGTTCATATGCAGTGATAACATCTTGGACGAGACGATGGCGGACCACGTCTTTTTCCGTAAACAGCGTAAAATTGATCCCGTTGATATTGCGTAAAATGCGCTGGGCTTCTTTCAAGCCTGAACGCGTCCCGGTGGGCAGATCAACCTGCGTGACATCACCGGTGATCACCGCTTTGGACCCATAGCCCAACCGCGTAAGAAACATCTTCATTTGCTCGCGGGTAGTATTCTGCGCCTCATCTAAGATCACAAAAGAGTCGTTCAGCGTCCGCCCGCGCATGAACGCCAAAGGGGCGACTTCAATCACACCACGCTCGATCATTTTTTGGACGCGGTCAAAATCAACCATGTCGTGGAGCGCATCGTATAAGGGCCGTAGATATGGATTGATCTTCTCGGCCAGATCACCGGGCAGAAAACCGAGTTTCTCCCCTGCCTCAACCGCAGGACGGGTCAGAACAACACGACTCACTTTGTGTTTCATGAGTTCCGCAACCGCAACCGCCATAGCCAAATACGTTTTCCCCGTTCCAGCTGGACCTATGCCAAACACGATGTCATAGCGACGAAGGGCATCGATATAGGCTTTTTGGGCAAGACTCTTGGGCGTAATCGTACGGCGATTCGACGACACATAGACAGTGTCGAGAAAAATGTCCTTCAGATTCGCAGAATGATCCTGGCTGAGGATGCGAATCGCGTAATCCACATCACTCGGATACACGGGATAACCGCGCTGAATCAGGTCGTATAATTGTGTTGTGACACGACTCGCAATATCACGCTGGTCTTCATCTCCGGCGATGATGAGCGAGTTTCCCGAGGCGGAGATTTTGACCCCAAGCGCATTCTCAATGCCCCGCAGATGTACGTCTTGCTGGCCGAGCAGATCCCGCAAGAAACGTTGGTTGCCAAACTCGAGTTGAGAAGTTGCCGGTGTTGTCTGATCCAAGCGTCCTCCGTTATGCGCCTTTTGCAATCAGCTCATACACCTTTTGCAAGGCTTCATCCAGTCGCGCGGGATCTTTTCCGCCGGCTTGTGCAAAGTCAGGCCGACCACCCCCTCCCCCGCCAACGATAGGGGCAATCTGTTTGATGATATTCCCGGCATGATACCGCTTGGTCAGATCTTTACTGACCGCAGCTAACAATGAGACTTTCTCTCCTCGCGTCATGCCAAGCACGATGACGGCAGGCTGCAGCCTATCGCGTAGCTGGTCCGCCATATCCCGGACGGCTTTATCACTCACCCCTTCAACCCGGCTGGCAACGACATTCACCCCGTTTGTTTGACGCACGCGGGACGCAATCTCATCGCTCTGCGAGCCGGCGAGTTTGCCCTGGAGCTGACTCAACTGCCTTTCCAGTTCACGCTGCTGACTCAGCAATTTCTCCAAACGCTCGACCGCATCGTCCTCGGAGCCTTTCAGGATACTCCCCATCTCTTTAAGGACGTGCTCACGGTGTCGGACCCAGTCGAGGGCACCTTCCGCGGTCACAGCCTCGACGCGCCGCACGCCGGATGCCACACCTGCTTCGGCTTTGAATTTCAGTAGTCCCACATCCCCGGTTCGGCTGACATGCGTTCCGGCGCACAGCTCGGTCGAAAAATCACCCATCCGCAACACCCGGACACGCTCGCCGTATTTTTCACCAAAGAAAGCCAGAGCGCCTTTTTTGATCGCATCCGCAAAGGCCATTTCTTCGCTAGTGACTTCAGCATTGTCACGAATATGGGCATTAATCAGGTCTTCAATGTCTTCGAGTACGTCGTCTTTGACCGGGCTGGTATGCGTGAAGTCGAAACGTAGTCGGTCCGGCGTCACCAGTGAGCCTGCCTGACGGACGTGCGAGCCCAATACCTCACGCAGCGCTGCGTGAAGGATATGGGTGGCAGAGTGATTTAAGCGGATCGCTTCACGTCGTCCGGCATCTATACTTAGCTGAACCGTATCGCCTTTCTGCACAGCCCCTTGGAGGACCCGGCCGGTATGCACAATGAGTGACGGGTGGGGCCTTTTGGTATCAAGAATCTGTATCAGATCTCCCCGACTGGTTTCGATCTTACCGCTATCACCGACCTGTCCACCCGACTCGCCGTAAAAAGGCGTCTCTGCGGTGATGATTTCAACCTCTTCGCCTTCACCCACGGCATCAGTACGCGTCTGTCCATCAACCAAGGTCGCAAGCACTTCAGACTCATATTTCACCTGGCGGTCACCGACAAAGCGAGAATGCAGATCCGAGTCTGTGAGTCCGGCGCTGATATAGACGGTACCCTTTTGTCCTTCGCGGGCACGCGTACGCTGATCTTCCATGGCGCGCTTAAATTCGTCTTGGTCGACGCTCAAACCTTCGGACGATAGGAAATCTTCAGTCAGATCAAGCGGAAAACCATACGTGTCATATAAACGAAAGGCGACTTCTCCCGGCAGCGTCGTTGCTTGGCGCTGGTGCAGATCATGGATTTCTTGTTCGAGTAGAGCGAGTCCTTTCTCCAATGTTTCCGAGAAACGCGTTTCCTCATTGCGAATGACTTCCGTCATATAGTCACGACGCTCAATCAATTCAGGATAAGCTGATCCCATCAAGCTCACCACGCTACCCGCTACCTGTGAGAAGAACAGACCCTCAAAGCCGAGTCTCCGCCCATGTCGCAACGCACGCCGCATAATCCGCCGCAGCACATAACCACGGCCCTCGTTCGTCGGCACTACCCCATCCGTAATGGCAAACGCCGCCGTGCGTGCATGGTCGGCAATCACGCGGAAGGAGACATCTTGCTCGCTCTCGTCACCGTAGCGCTTGTCACCTACGCCTTCGGTAAAAGTAATGATATCTCGGAGCAGGTCGGAGTCATAATTACCGGGCACGTCTTGGAGCACAGAGACGATGCGCTCTAAACCCATTCCGGTATCGACGTGAGTTTCCGGTAAATCGCTGAGCGATTGGTCGGCATTGCGATTATACTGAATAAAAACGAGATTCCACAGCTCGATATAGCGCGGACAGCCACCGTTCACCGCACATATGTGACCGGACGTATTGGCCTGCTCACACGCGAGTGGACCGCGGTCGATGTGAATTTCCGAGCAGGGTCCGCATGGACCGTACTCGCCCATTTCCCAGAAATTATCTTTTTCGGCAAAACGCAGGATCTGTTGCGGGTCAATGTCCGTCTGTTTGCGCCAGCATTCGTCGGCTTCATCATCGGTCGTGTACACGGTCGCCCACAGTTTATCCTTGGGCAGTTTCCAGACGTCGGTCAGGAGCTCCCAGGCCCAGGTAATCGTTTCCTTTTTGTAATAATCACCAAATGACCAATTCCCCAGCATCTCAAAGAACGTATGATGATAGGTATCGCGCCCGACTTCTTCGAGATCGTTATGTTTACCGGACACACGCAAACATTTTTGTGAATCAACGACACGCGTATGGGTCGGTCTATCCATACCAAGAAAAATATTCTTGAACGGCACCATGCCTGCGTTGGTAAACATGAGGGTCGGGTCGTTAGCCGGAATCAAAGACGCACTCGATACAACCTGATGACCGCGATCAGCGAAGAATTGAAGGAAGCTGTTGCGTATCTCGTTCCCTGTCATAGGTGCTACTCTTTCTATTCGTAGTCGTCCTGTCCGTCCCTTCCTAGCACGCTTGCTACGACACGGGGAGAGTATCCCCGTCGCAGCAAGAACCGAAACGCACGGGCGCGCATCTTGGGGTCTTGGAGTGCTGAAGAAGAAAAGCGCCGCTGCACGAGCCGCTGCGCAACGCCGACATCCGTCTGCTCGACGTGCCCGCTGAGCGCCTCTTCAATCGCGTCTTCGGTCAGCCCTTTGTGTTTGAGCTTAACCCGAATAGCGCGTGGTCCAAAGCCTTGGTTTTGGAACCACTCCGCAAGCCCGACGGCCAGCCGCGTATCGTTCACATGGCCGCGCTGCCTGAGCGTCTCAACGGTAGCGGTCGTGGCCTGTGACGAGAACCCCTTAGTATGTAATTTTTCGACTAACCGAGCCTCACTATAATCGCGCTGTGCGAGCAGTCGATACGCGTAGTTGAGCGGCGTTTGCGCCGAGGCGCGAGAAGAACGAACAGTACGCATACACGAAGAATACGTCCCTACGCTTCCTTGGCCACCTTCTCAGCCGCTTTCTCTGTCTTGGGCGCTGTCTCTGGCGTGCCTAGGCCAAACTTCTCCCGGACTTGGCGTTCGATATCATTCGCGATCTCAGGATGCTCTCGCAAATATTCCTTGGCGTTCTCTCGTCCTTGGCCGATCCGATCACCGGAAAATGAATACCACGCGCCGGCTTTCTCAACAATATTTTGATCCACCCCGATATCGATCAGCTCACCTTCTTTAGACACGCCGAATCCATACATAATGTCGAACTCGGCCTCTTTAAACGGAGGAGCAACTTTGTTTTTAACCACTTTGACCCGGGTGTGATTCCCAATGATTTGATCACCTTGTTTAACCGAGCCGGTACGCCGGATGTCCAGCCGTACCGAAGAGTAGAATTTGAGCGCATTGCCTCCGCTTGTGGTCTCCGGGTTGCCAAACACGACTCCGATTTTCATCCGAATCTGGTTGACAAAGATGACTAAAGTTTGTGAACGCGCGATCGTACTCACCAGTTTGCGCAACGCTTGGGACATCAGCCTAGCTTGCATTCCCATCTGGGGATCGCCCATATCGCCTTCGAGTTCAGACCGCGGGACGAGGGCGGCAACAGAATCGATCACAATCACCTCCAGCGCTCCGCTCCGGACTAAAGTATCCGTGATTTCCAGGGCTTGCTCACCGTGGTCGGGCTGAGAGACCAGCAGCTGGGCAGCTTTTACGCCAAGTCGGCTTGCGTAGCCTATGTCCATAGCGTGCTCAGCATCGATATAGGCGCACGAGCCGCCGCCTTTTTGCGCCTCAGCGACAACGTGCAAGGCCAGGGTTGTTTTTCCAGACGACTCGGGTCCATAGATTTCAACCACCCGTCCACGCGGCAGGCCGCCAATGCCGAGCGCAAGGTCCAAGCCCAGCGAGCCAGTCGAAATCGTAGGAATGTCACGTTCGACGGCGTCCTCGTCCAGCCTCATGATCGCGCCCTTCCCAAACTGCTTTTCGATCTGACTGACAGCTAAACCCAGCGCTCGTTCACGATCTTTGTCTTCTGCCATACACTTGCTCCTTACTTCTGTAGACGGGGGAATTTTATGCACTGTCAGCGACATTCAAGTCAGCCGAGCCCAATGGCGTGTAGATCGCTCCGCTGGGCTGGAGGTCGCTCTGATACAGGGTCAAGGTGTCAATGCTACTCTCGCCAAAGTCTTGGTGCAGGTGTTCTTTGATCTCTGCCAGTACCCGATCCCAGCCTCGCTGAGACCGCAGCCGCCCGAGGGTGATATGGGGTCGGAACGCTCGACCGTCTGCGGGGAAGCCGAGTGGTATCAGCGCCGACTCAATGCGTTCACCAAGTTCGCTCAGTCCCTCTCCGCTCAGACGAGTCCACAGAACTCGTGGCCGTTTGAGGGTGGGAAATGCGCCCAGCCCGTACGTCCGAATTCGCAGTGCGGCTTGAGTCTTCAGCGTTTCCTGTAAGACGTGCAGAATAGGCTCGACTTTGGCCTCATGCATATTGCCGAGAAACTTAAATGTCAGGTGCAAGCCCTCGGGTCGGACCCAACGAATATCGCCTTGCGCCTTTCGCAGAACAGATTGGACTTTCGCCATTTCTTCGACTACCGATATGGCTAGATTAGCTGCGATAAAGGCCCTAATCAACAGGGGGTCTCCTCTTTTTTAGCGACGTATAAACCCTGATTCTGCAATAGGAATTTCTAATAGCGCACGACGCACCCAATCAAGAGAAAGTTGTGAAACCAAGGTTTTAATCCATTCACGGTTGCCCCACAGCTTATACTGTCGAGAAACGAGCGTTCCGTCCATGGAAAGGGCGAGGCAGGCGGTCCCAACCGGCTTGTCTGGCGTTCCACCATCCGGTCCAGCGACCCCGGTCACGGCCACCCCGATATCTGTCCCCAGGCACGTACGGACCCC
>CAUZQN010000047.1:0-9795 GCA_963581605.1 uncultured Binatia bacterium (SeqCode) | reverse complement strand
CGAGCGTTCCGTCCATGGAAAGGGCGAGGCAGGCGGTCCCAACCGGCTTGTCTGGCGTTCCACCATCCGGTCCAGCGACCCCGGTCACGGCCACCCCGATATCTGTCCCCAGGCACGTACGGACCCCGTCGGCCATCTCTTTGACCGTCTCTTCACTGACGGCACCATGCTGACGCAGCGTTTCTTCACTGACATCAAGGATCTGGGATTTTACGCTGTCTGAATACGCAATGATCGTACCGAGAAAGTAGGCCGAACTGCCTGGAACGTTAGTCAGTCGATGGCTGACTAAACCGCCAGAACATGCCTCGGCAAAGCCGACGGTTTTGCCCTGTTCTTTGAGGAGTCGTCCCACCACCGCTTCCATAGTGACATCACCTTCCCCGTAGACGTATGCGCCGATTTTCTCACGCAGCCGGTGGGCTAACGTCTCTACCCGATCTTCGACCTCGCCTTCTTTACCACGCACAGTCACGCGCATGGAGATCTGCGGGAAATTAGCCCGAAAGGCTAGTTTCCCTTCGTCTTCGGCAATGACACCAGAAACCATCTCATCCAGCCCTGACTCGCTAATGCCAAAGGTCTGAAACGTCCGGGTCAGAAAGACTTCGCCGCCGCCACGCATCTCTCCTAGCCACGCCATGACGGTTTCTTGCATCATGGGTTTCATTTCGCGCGGCACCCCAGGCAGGACAATGAGGTGTCGGCGGCCATGCGGCGTATCGAGATCGAGCCGATAGCCTGGCGCAGTACCAAGATGATTCGGAATGATCGTCGCGCCCTCTGGAAACTGGGCCTGCTTGAGGTTGTTCTCCGGCATGGTGCGGTTGAGCGAAGCAAAGATTCGGCGGACGTTCTGTGCGACTTCTTCAGAAAACGTCAGCCCTACCCCGGCAACTTTTGCCACGAGTTCAGTGGTCAGGTCGTCAGCCGTAGGACCAATGCCACCGGTGGCGATAATCACATCCGCATGCTGCAGGGCTTGCTCCCAGGCCCAGATAATACGCTCAGGAACATCACCAACCGTGATAATTGAAGTCACGTCCAGCCCGGCTTCAACGAGTTTGTCGGCAATATAATTGGAGTTGGTATCAACAACTTTACCGGTGGTGATTTCGTCGCCTGTACTCAGAATGGCAGCCCGTTCAATCATAATAGTCCCCTCATGATCCGATTGGTTCCCGACTGGCAGCACAGGAGAACGTACAAGAGCAGTGCCAGCAAGAGCCTGAGAGTATCAAACGGGCACAAGAAAAAAAGGCGAGGGAAAGGAACGACAGAGCCTGGCTCAGCTCAGAATGGACTTTTTGGGCACCCTCTTAGGGCAGCCTCTTAGGACTACCCAAGGCTCTGTTCAAGTTCCGGTTGAAAATCCGGGTGGGCGATCTCGATCAACGCTTCGGCCCGGCCTCGAAGGTCTTTGCCCTTCATACGGGCCGCACCATATTCAGTCACAATATAATCCGTACAGAAACGGGGCGTTGTGACAACTGCGCCGATGGCGAGGCTTGCGACGATTTTTGAGCGCTTGCCGTCTGCGGTTGTTGACGATAGGGCAATGATGGAAACCCCGTCCTCAGCCAGGGCGGCGGCTTCAACGTAATCGAGGCTACCGCCTACCCCGCTGATCTGTACCGGCCCAATCGTCTCGCCATTGCTCTGGCCGTGGAGATCAATCTCTACCGCGGAATTAATGGACACAAAGCGGGGAAGCTTTACCAGCTCCAGAATATTATGGGTTACATCAACAGTCGCCATTTCAACCAGCGCACTCCGTGCACAGAAATCAAAAAACTCCTGGTCACCAGCCAACTCGCCAGTCACGATCTTGGGCGTGTGCTTCACGTTCTCGATAAATTGGACGAGTCCCTGCGAGAGCATGCCCGAGTAGAGATTCACGCCTCGTTTGTCAGCCAATCGACCAAGGACCGCATCGGGCACAGAACCGATACCGAGTTGTACCCAGGCAAAATCGGGCACAAGGTCGAGCACATAGTCAACGATCTTGGTGTCCCGTTCACTTGGGTGCGGAGTCCTATACGTGCCCAAAGGTTCAGCAGACTCAAGTGCCAGATCAATCTTCTCAACCAGTACCCGGCTATTGCCATGCGTAACCGGCATATTGGTGTTAATCTCGGCAATGACCATTTTGGCGCTGTTGATAAAGTCCTGGTAAATGCTGACAGAAATACCTAAGCTGACCGTTCCATCCTGATCCGGTGGAGAGACTTGAGCCACAACCACATCCGGCTTGATAATCCCGTCTTTGTTGATTATGCGGGTGATCTCGCTAAACCGCATGGGAGCGAAGCCGACCTTGCTCGGATCGTTTTCTTTGAACAGACGGCGAATCTGCGGGGCCGCTTGCCAAGTGACATAGCGAAAGTTCGTTCCCAGCCCCTTATCCAGAAACGGATACTTTCCGAACGCCAGCCCGGAGTACACACTGAGATTTTGAAATCGTTCGACCTCTTGCTGAAATGCCGTGTAAAACATCGTAGGCTCGACACACCCATGGGGAAAAATCACGACGCTGCCGTCGGGAATAGCGCGCACGGCTTCTTGGGGCGAGACGATTTTCATACAGTTCTCGGGTTCGGTTGTTCAGAGCCGGACACCTTGAGACGGCCTATATAGCAGGCACCACTTCGTATTTGATTCCCTCTCCACGCTGCATCCGATCAAAGGCTTGATGCAGATCGGTGAGTGGATATTGGCCACTGATGAGATGTTGGGTCGGAATCTTACCAGAAACCAGCATCTCGCAGGCTTGACGCACGGCGGCCGGGTTAAAGTGGAATGGACTCGACAAGCGAATTTGATCGTAGTGTAGCCGCGTCGAATCCAGTGAGACTTTGGTGCCTTGAGGACAACCGCCAAAGAGAATGACCTGCCCACCAGGACGGGCAAAGAACAGCGACTCTTCCCACACGCCGGGCTGAGCGGTGCACTCGATCACAAGATCAGCGCCTCGACCACCGGTCACCTCTAGGACCTGTTCGCGCGCCTCTTCAGCCGGGCAAGCGATCACGCTATGCGCGCCAAGCTCTCGGGCGACTTTGGCGCGGTCCGGATTTTTGGCTACTATGTGCACCCGCTCCATGCCCAGCATCTTCAGGAGCATCAGATACAACAGTCCAAACCCACCTGCCCCAATAATCACCGCCGTATCATCCGGAGTAAATTTTACCTGCTGCAGTCCAAATACTACGCACGACACGGGTTCAAGCAGGGCCGCCTCAACAAAGGGCAGGCTCTTAGGCTTCTGAAACATATTCGTGCGTACAATACGACCAGGCAGACTGACGTATTCGGCATAACCACCAAACGCCATGGTCGACATGAGTGAGGTACACAGGTTTTCCTGGTTATGTTGGCAGTAAAAGCAGGTCCCACACGGGCCGGTTGGAGCAAGCATGACCTCGTCACCCTCGCGAAAGTTTTTCACGTCGGCCCCACGTGCGGCAATCGTCCCGGAGTATTCATGGCCAAAGCGGGTTGGCGGTGGCATCTTGGGGTGGCCGCGCAAAAAAGCCTTGAGATCGGTGCCACACGTCAGGGCCGAACCAACCCTAAGAACAACCTCTTCGGGGCCCGGTTCAGGCACCGGTAATTCTTCACATATCATCTGTCTTGGGCCGAGCAACATCACTGCCTGCATAGTCACAACCTCTCTCCCCTCGCCACTCGCCCTACCAGAACAATGGGCGGACATGAAAATGATAATGATCCGGAATCTGCCGCATATTATGGTCGAACATCCATTTCGGAAATTTCCCGGTATACTTTTGTTCGGCAACCATATTCAGAGCGTCTTCCATAAACGCAACTTCTTCCGGGTTGACGTCGACCCGGTGCTCGCCAAGGACCGCAATCGGCACTTCACACGAATCACAGTCGAGAATGGTGAAACGGAAAGGAGTATGAAACTCGGCATACCATTGTGTATAGTGGGCCATCTCACACAAATCACAGATCCGACCAGTCGCCGTCTTTCCGGTCGGAGATGGTTGATAGTCAAGAGGCTGGGGCTGAACTTTTCCGCTGTTTCGCTGTTGCGTCACAAACTCTAAGGCCTTTTTCATATAGACCCGCTCTTTCAGGCTGATATCACCGATCTTCGTTTCCACCACGACACCCGGTGTTGCATCGGCTTTTTTGTCAAGAATGGTAAACGTGAGCGGATAATGGAAGGTGACGAGCCGATTGCTTTCCTCCTGAGAGGAATCTCCCTGGGGGACACCCTGTGAGAGCCACGCTGGATGATCAGCCACCGTGTGTCCTTCCTGTGCGATTTTCAGTCACCGCAAGAGCTCTCCTCAGCGCTCTTCCTCATTGCGCGCTCGTCGATCCAATGGGTTATATTACGGGGCAAGCAAACGAATATCAACCTGACCGGGCGGTCAGCCCTAACTTTTTTGTTATGGGTAGGAGAATTCTATGAGTATACAAAAATCTCGCTACTCTGCGGCAGAAGCCGTTTCCGACGTAGCAGATGGAGCGACTATCTTGGTTGGAGGATTCGGAGTACTCCAGGGATGGCCCCATGAATTACTATTTGCCCTGCGAGATCAGGAGGTTAAGGACCTTACGCTGATCTGTAATTCAGCTGGATTCGGGCCGCTTTCTCCTCAAATTCTGTCAGAAAATGACCAGATCAAGAAGTTAATCGCCTCATTTGGCGGCTACTCCTACCGCACAACCCCACTGTCTGAGCAAATTGGACGGGGTGAAGTTGAGTTCGAAATGGTTCCGCAGGGGACATTGGTCGAACGGATTCGAGCCGGCGGAGCGGGAATTCCTGCTTTTTTCACACCCACGGGCGTTGGAACGGTGGTCGAAGAAGGGAAAGAAAAGCGCGTTTTCAATGGCCGCGAGTACCTACTGGAAACAGCTCTGCGGGCCGACTTTGCGCTGATTCGAGCCCATAAAGCCGATATCGTAGGCAACCTGGTCTACCGCCGGACAGCCCGGAATTTCAACCCACCGTTTGCCACAGCTGCTGACATTACCCTTGCTGAGGTCGATGAGATTGTCGAGCCTGACCAGCTCGATCCAGAAGCGATTGCCACACCAGGCATCTTTGTTCAACGTCTTATACAACGCGAAAAGCTCCTCGAACGCGAGACCGTTTTTGAGCTCATGCGCAAACAAGGCAGAAGCGTAAAAGTGGCAGAAAGTGCAGCAGGGACGGCAAATGGCGTAAGCCCGGAACTCATGGCCCTACGGGCTGCGCGTCTTTTAGAGTCCGGACAATACGTAAACCTCGGCATTGGTATGCCGACTTTGGTGTCGGACTTCATCCCTGCCGATGTGACGCTGCACGCAGAGAACGGTATTCTGGGTTACGGTCCATTGGCAGCTTCGGGTGAAGAAGATCAAGAAGATTTGGATCTGTACAACGCCAGCTCTCAGCTTGTGACCTTACAGCCGGGGGCAAGTTTTTTTCATAGTGCAGACGCCTTTGCTATGGTTCGAGGAGGGCATGTAGATAGTGTCATCCTGGGTGGATTTCAGGTCGCATCAAACGGCGATCTCGCCAACTGGAAAGCTCCACATATGTCTGCGGGGTCAGTGGGCGGAGCCATGGACCTGGCTACGGGAACACGGACGCTTATTGTCGTCATGAGTCACACCACCAAGAATGGCGAGTCAAAACTCCTCCCAGCCTGCACCTACCCGCTTACCGCGCGTGAATGTGTCTCGTGGGTAGTCACGAATCTGGCGCTGATCCAAGTCACATCCCAGGGCTTTGTCTTAAAAGAACTCGCTCCAGGTGTCACCCTTGATGAGGTACAGCAAGCCACCGTTCCACCATTGCACATTGCGGAAGATCTGAAAGAGATGGAGTTTTAGACATGTATCTCAAGAACAATCTTATCAACATGCTTTCCGCTTAGGGACATTCCTCGGCGGGCTCACCGAAAAAGGCAGCGGAGGAATTGCCTCGGACGATGCGGGAGTTAGCCGGAGCGTAAACACGAAATGTCTGGAGACAGGGGGAACGAAGCCAGAGCGCAGCCCCCTGCCCTTCAGTGCCAGCTCTGTAACGGGTTTCCTTTTTCCGTCAACAACCTGTGATACTGCTCTTCCGCCTGACAGATCGCATGCAGGACGCACCGTGCCAGCGGTTCTTCGATCTGTCGTTCGAGCGCATGATAATACCCAAGGGACTCCTGTTCTTTGGCAAGAGCCAGCTCAAAGAGCGTCTGCACAGGGTCGGATACGCTATCATGCCGACAGGTCTCAAGCCATTGTCTGACGGTATCTGTTTGGGGTGATTGGTCGTACTGCAGAAGGCGAATTTTTTGTAACGCAGCCTGTAATTCCGGATCGTCCTCCCATTCAAGCCAGTCGACAAGGTCGTCGAAATGCTGTTCTTCTTCTCTGGCAAGCTGCCGGGGAGGGAGCGACATCAGCCGCAAGCAGGTAGAAATCGATGGCTCGGAGTTCGTCCTTGAGTGACTCGCTAATAATCTTGTAGGCAAGGTCTTCCATCTGATGTCCCTTTCCTTCTTAGATGCGCCCTCTCTTCGCTTTGTGCGCCCTCTCTTCGCTTTGTGCGCCCTCTCTTCGCTTTGTGCGCCCTCTCTTCGCTTTGTGCGCCCTCTCTTCGCTTTGTGCGCCCTCTCTTCGCTGCCCTTCATCTGTTACTGATGCAGGGCAAGTACAGGACAGCCGGCCTCTCGCACCATCTTCTCAGTCAGGCTGCCTAACAGCAGATGAAACATTCCAGTGAAGTGGTTCCGAGCATATTAATGCCTAGCTTCTGCCATTACGGAGTGGGTTTTCACAGCACCACGTTGTTGGCGCGCGTCGTCTTGTAACTGGCGCGTGAGGGCATCAAAGGCGTCACGGATAGCAATTTTGAGATCCTGGTTTTCGTGATGATTCACGACAAGTTCCGAACCAGGAACGGTCAGATCAATCCGAACCTTATAGGATTTACTCTTCCAGTGATGATGCGTTGGTGATTCAACAACCACTCGGCAGCGCGTAATGCGGCTATAAAAAGTGTCGAGCTTTTCTGCCTTCCCAAGAATGGTTGTCGCCAGGCTTTTAGAAAGATGAAGATCGCGAGAAACGATTTGCACTGGAAGTTGCATAGTCCTACTCCTCTAACTGTTAATGTTCACAAAACACAGAAAAAGCTTTGGCCAGTATTGTCATACATAGTGGAGGGGCACGCGGCTGATAAGAAAATCGACGACTCGGAAAAGGCCGTACAGACTGAATATCGCATATCTTTCGGGTGCTTAGGGTGGCAATGGATCCCGGACTTGGACAGTCGGGTTGGGTGGGTGTGGGAAGTCGAAGCTTCCGAGCTGAGGGAGCGGAGCAGCCGTTTTGCCCCTGAGCGCGCTTGTGTAGCAGGTGGCCTCCCGTGCCGGGTGTCGTGGACGGTTTCGCCCTCGTCACCAGCCTTCCGCAAACGCTACCGACTTCTACCTAACACTCTCCCTGTCGGAGTCAAGGGCTAAATTTTAATTTTAGTTTTTCTAATACATGTTTCCATAAAATTTCAGTGAATTTCACGGAGATTTGACGCTCTAAAGCCTACAAAAAGGACTACCAGGCAATGATGTGTGAAGGCATGCGCTTACTATATTCTCCTCGCAGGTCTGCGCCGCCGTGCAGGGTTCCATGTTTTTTATCAATGCGAATACCCAGCACGTCACCTTCACTCCAAGCAGGTTTGACTTCGATCTGGTGCCCACGTTCTTTGAGTTCGCGCCGTACGTCTTCGGGAACCCGATCTTCGATGCGGAGCAAGCCAGGAAAAGACGCATGCGGAGAGAAACTCGACGGAAAATGCGCGGTGGAAAAGCGCGGCGCTTCAATGGCATCCTGCACCTCCATCCCAAAATCAGCAACATTCAAGAAGAACTGGAGCGTCCACTGATCTTGTTGATCTCCGCCCGGCGTACCAAACACCATGCACGGCTTGCCATCCCGCATGACCAGTGTCGGAGTGAGTGTGGTACGTGGACGCTTGCCCGGCACCAATGCGTTCGGATGACGTGCATCCAGGAAAAACATCTGCACCCGGGTACCAAGCGGAAAACCGAGACCATCAATCACCGGCGAGGACGGAATCCAGGCCCCACTTGGAGTGAAGGAGGCCATATTGCGCTCTTTATCGATTACGGTCACATACACCGTTCCCGGGCCCCAGTTGCGTGCGGCAAAGACCTCTTCACCTTCAAGCAGGGCAGCGCCAGTCCGCGGATTGCCTGGCCGCTGATCCAGAGACGCTTGGCCATTATCGATCAATTCACGCCGGCTGGCCGCATAGTCTCTCGACAGTAAACCGGCCAGCGGAACATCCACAAAATCAGGATCGCCGTAATACTGCTCACGATCAGCAAAAGCGAGCTTGGCCGCTTCTGTCAAGGTATGAATATAATCCGCGCTATTGTGGCCCATGCTGTTGAGATCAAAGCCTTCGAGCAGGGCAAGCTGCTGCAGGAACACCGGCCCCTGGCTCCAAGGTCCACATTTATAGACATCATAACCATGGTAGTTCAGCGTAACCGGCTCTTCGATTTGACCCTGAAAGGCAGCCAAGTCCTCTGCCGTCACGAGTCCCGCATGCTCCTTGCTGTGTGCAGCAATAATCTGAGCAATTTCGCCTTCATAGAACGCGGCACGGGCGGCTTTGAGGCCGCTAATCCGGTCGCCGGCACATTGTTCCTCTGCTGTCAAAAGGCGGCGAAACGTACGAGCTAAGTCCGGATTGGTAAACACCTGTCCCACATCGGGCAGCCGTCCACCAGGCAAGTATACCTTTGCCGAAGAGGGCCAGTGTTTCTGAAAGTGTTCCGCATTGCCGGCAATGGAAAAGTCTATATTCAGATATTCCGGTGCCGGTCCACGCAGCGCCGCATGCATAGGGAAGCCGTCTTGGGCAAGCTCCAGAGCCGGTTCAACCACCTGGGTAAAACTGCATGTGCCCAAGCGCTGGAGGACAGACAGATAGGCATCTGGCGCAGCGCACGGCCCGGCGGACAGCACCCCGTTGAACGGCAGAAGCGTAATATCGTGCTGCTGAAACCACTCAATAGTTGCAGCTTTTGGAGCGACCGTATTGCCGTTGATGGAAAAAACTTTCTTCTCCGCTGCGCTGTAGGCAAGGGCGGAGAGCTCGCCGCCAAAGGTATGCATATGGGGATTCAACACCCCCTCAGCAAGCGCGGCCGCGACAGCCGCATCAAATGCGTTGCCCCCAGCGCGGAGAATGCGCATCCCAGCCTCAGCGGACAGATAGTGTTCAGTAGAAATCATACCTTTGGTACCCATCAGGGTCGGACGATACGTCATATGTCACTCCTTTGAGAATAGAGACAGCGCGAGCGGTTATCTGCGTGCTTCCGCACTCACCGCCTGCACCTGTTCCTGTACCACGTCTGGCGGACACAAGGAAAGAAACCAACGCCCGGCAAGTAAGAGAATCGTGATGTCATCGGCAACGCCAAAGAACGGCAGAATATCGGGGATAAGATCGATCGGTAGTAATAGATAACACACCGCGCCGACCACAATCGCCTTGGCGCGCAGCGGCACCCGCCGGTCCCGAAACAAGCGCCAGAACAATTTTGCGAACTGGGGCAGGTTACGCACCAGCTTAAGGAGCTGAAGGGGCGGGAAACTCGCGAAACGTCTCATTATTATAGACTTTAGCCTAAGCCAGATCAGTGAAAAATAGGTCTCCGCTACTCTACGCGTCTGCTACAATACGCGCATTCAGACGATTCGTGAACCTGAGGCAAAAGGCTGAGATATAAACATGCACAT
>CAUZQN010000046.1:0-9911 GCA_963581605.1 uncultured Binatia bacterium (SeqCode) | reverse complement strand
TGGAGAAGTCCATTAGATGAAACCCATGGATGACGGCACGGCAGTCGGCATCAATATTGCCGACGGTGAACAACGTCAGGAATGAGTCGAACTCGTGTTTCACCTCCAACATCGACTCTCCCACCGGCCTAAAGAGCTAGGGGAGAGATTCTCAAAATTTTTCGCATTCACCCCCAAAAACACGTAAGCTCTTGTAATAGCAATGCAATCGACTGTATTTGCCGTGCGCATAGCGCACGCTACTTTTTTGTTCCTCTCCCACTCGCTTAGCGCGTAGCGCTATGGGGTACTCAGAATGACAGAACCGGGCGCCTCTGGTTATTCGGATAGGCACCAAGAGGAGGGCAGCGCGGGTGAGGGTTGTCTCTCAGCCGGATTTGCTGTAGGCAAAAAGCCAGCTTTTTGGCAGTTTTGTGCTGATTTGAGGATACATCATGAGTAATTCAGACAGCGTTGCGAAAGCCCAACAGGAATGGGAGGACTCGGTTCTGAAGAAAGCGTTGTCGCGCTCACCCGAGCGTAAGGAACGCTTTCAAACTACGTCCGACATTGAGATTAAGCGGGTGTATACCAATGCGGATACACAGGCGGATGCCTACCAGGACAAGCTCGATTTTCCCGGCCAGTACCCGTTCACTCGTGGCGTGCAACCGACCATGTATCGGGGCCGCTATTGGACCATGCGTCAGTACGCGGGTTTCGGCACGGCCGAAGAGTCCAACCAGCGCTATCGCTACCTGCTTGAGCAGGGACAAACCGGACTATCCGTAGCCTTTGATCTGCCAACGCAAATGGGTCGGGATTCCGACCATGTGCTTGCCTCAGGCGAAGTTGGCCGGGCTGGGGTGGCCATAGACTCCTTGGCTGATATGGAAACCTTGCTGAACGGGATTCCGCTCGATAAAGTCAGTACGTCGATGACGATTAATTCCACGGCGTCCATTCTCTTGGCGCTCTATCTGGTCGTAGCGGAAAAACAAGGCGTGAGCTGGGATAAAGTCAGCGGCACAATCCAGAACGATCTGCTCAAAGAATATATTGCGCGCGGCACCTATATCTATCCGCCCAGCCCGTCGCTGCGTATTATCACCGATATCTTCGGCTTCTGCGCCGACCAGGTGCCGAGCTGGAATACGATTTCCATCTCCGGCTACCATATTCGCGAGGCCGGCTCGACGGCTGCGCAAGAGATTGCCTTTACGCTGGCCGATGGCATTGCCTATGTAGATGCCGCCCTGTCGGTTGGTCTCGATATAGATAAGTTTGCCTCGCGGCTGTCATTCTTCTTTAACGTCCACAACAATTTCTTTGAGGAAGTGGCAAAATTTCGTGCCGCCCGGCGGCTGTGGGCAAAAATCATGAAAGAGCGCTTTCAGGCCAAAAACCCACGCTCGTGGATGCTGCGGACGCATGCGCAGACGGCGGGATCTACGCTGACGGCTCAGCAGCCGGATAATAATATTATTCGGGTCACGCTCCAGGCTTTGGCTGCCACCTTAGGTGGGACAAATTCCTTGCACACCAATTCAAAAGACGAAGCCCTGGCTCTGCCGACGGAAGACTCGGTACGGATTGCGCTGCGGACGCAGCAGGTCATTGCGCATGAGTCTGGTGTGGCCGATACGATTGATCCTTTGGCCGGATCCTATTTTGTGGAATCCTTGACTGACGAGCTTGAAGCCAAAGCGCTTGAATATATCGACCGGATCGACAAGCTGGGCGGCGCGGTGAAAGCCATTGAGACCGGCTACCAGCAGCGGGAAATCCATGAAGCGGCATTTCGCTACCAACAAGCCGTGGAGACTAAAGACCAGGTGATCGTTGGGGTGAACGATTTCACAGTTGAGGAAGATCAGCACGACGCGCTGCACAAGATCGATTTGGGCTTAGAGAAGCGCCAGAAAGAAAAAGTGGCCGCTGTCCGGGCTGAGCGCAGTCAGGCTGCGACACAAGGCGCGCTGCAGAGAGTTGCACAGACCGCGCGGGACGGTGGGAATCTGATGCCGGCGATTGTGGATGCTGTGCGCGCCTATGCCACGCTGGGAGAAATTTCAGACGCGATGCGTGAGGTGTTTGGCGAGTATGCGCCGCCGACGTTCTAAGCAGTGGTCATGGGCCATAAGGACTGAGGGTCGAGTTTTTGATCATATTATTTGAGCATATCAAGGGAGAATCACATGAAAGGAACAGTCAGTTTTATTCCACGCGCGCGCACGATTGAATTCTTTGAATACGACCTGCCGGAGGTTGCAGATGGGGCCATCTTGGCAGAAGTGAGCCGCACCAATGTGTGTGGATCCGAAGTCCATATGTGGCGCGGCGAGTTTGGGAAACGGGGTGTCATGCCCGGCCATGAGATGGTCGGACGTGTGTATCAATTAGGCAAAGGCGTGACAAAAGATACGGCCGGGCAGCCACTGAAAGAAGGCGACCGTATTGCTCCGGTGTATTATGAGACCTGCGGCGAGTGTGTGAACTGCCGTGACGGCAATGCGGCTGCGTGCGTTGTCCTGGGTATTCGCGCTCGGCGGGTCGGCCCCCACGATCCACCCCATTTTCATACCCCGTTTGCCACCCACTATTACATCCAGCCCGGCCAGCATGTGTATAAGGTGCCCGACAATGTGCCCGACCATGCTGCATCGGCAGCAAACTGTGCCTTGTCTCAGGTATTCTTTGGTTTAGATCGGGCAAACTTACGCTATGAGGAAACGCTGCTTGTCCAAGGCGCGGGCGGCCTGGGGCTGCACGCTATGGCCGTGGCGAAAGCGCGTGGCGCGCGCGTGATTGCCATTGATGGGGTTGATCTGCGGCTCAAACGCGCCAAGGCGTTTGGCGCAGACGAACTGGTCGACATGCGTGAGTACACCGATACCAGGGCGCGTGTCGGGCGCGTGCGGGAACTCACCAATGGCTTGGGTGCGGATGTTGTGCTTGAGGTCGCCGGAGTACCGCAGGCATTTCTGGAAGCTATCAATCTTGTTCGCAATGGCGGTCGAGTCATTGAGATCGGCAATATCTCTATGGGCATGACGGTTGAGGTGCCACCTGCCTTAGTGACCTTTAAATCAATCCATATACTCGGTGTGGCTACCTATAATCCGCACTATCTGCTCAAGGCGCTTAACTTCCTGTCCGCTCATATCGACACGTATCCATACCATGAGCTGGTAGATGCCGAGTTCCCGCTTGCGCAGGCGGGCGAGGCGATGGAAAAGTCAGATCGCAAAGAGGTCACACGGGCGGCGTTGGTACCCTAGCAGCGGGGTTCGTTAGCCCTCGTCGGTCCGCGGCGAAAAAGGAGAAGCGAGCGCATGAAAGAGTCACTCAAACCCGGCATGTCTGCTGAACAAACAATCACCACTACGCCTGAGATGGGCATTGTCCACCTGGGTCCGGATGCACCCCGAATGTACTCAACCCCGTCGATGATCCAGCTCATGGAAGGAACGTGTGTGCACTTCCTCACGCCTCATATGGATGCAGGCGAGCAAACCGTGGGCTTTCATATTGATGTGAGACATCTTGCGCCGACTACGATTGGGCAAAAGGTGAGGGGGAAAGTGACGCTGAAAGAGATCAAAGGTCGGCGTCTGCTGTTTAGCGTTGAAGCCTATAACGAAGATGGGACCAAGATTGGGGACGGCATACACGAGCGGGCGGTGGTGAATATCGACCGCTTTTCCGGGCAGAAGTAACGCTGCTCCGGGGTGTTTTGTCGTCTACGGGCACGGCCTGACGTGCCCGTCCTTTTTTGCTATCTGACCTGCGAACCCGCTCGGGTGCGCTTCTCGGGCCGCAGAATAATCACCTGCTCTCCATCTGACGCGGCGAGCAGCATGCCTTGGCTTTCTACGCCGCGCAGTTTTGCCGGCTGCAGATTTGCGACCACGACAATTTGCCTGTCGACCAATTCTTCCGGGCTGTAATGGGCGCGAATGCCGGCCACGAGTTGGCGCTCTTCTTCTTCCCCAATATCCACCTTCAGTATCAGCAGACGGTCTGCATTGGGATGGGGCTGGACGGATTTGACCGTCCCGACCCGCAGCTCAAGCTTGCTGAATTCTTCAATCGTTACCATACGCCTGGACTCCTCCTCAGATTTCGTGCCACTATAACCACCTGAGAAGAAAGAGCAACAAGGCTTTTGACTTTTCCGGCGCGTCCGGCCATAATCCTAAATCGGCCTGTGAAAAAGGAAGAATAACAAGGGTGTTGCAGCTCCAGCCACAGACGCGAGAGGCTTTGAGTCAGCATGCGCGGGACACGTTTCCGGATGAGTGCTGTGGGGCAATTCTGACTATCGATGGCCGTGAAGAAGTGCGCCGGATTACCAATGTGCAAAACGCGATGCATGCGAAGGATCCGCAGACCTATCCCCGCAACGCAACGATTGCGTATTTCATGCAGCCCAAAGAACTCTTTGCGGTGATTCAGGCTGTTGATGAGGGCAGGGCTGTGTTGACGGCTTTCTACCACTCGCATCCAAACCATGACGCCTATTTTTCTGACGAAGATAAAGCCCAAGCCATGTTTGGAGATGAACCTTCGTATCCGGATACATCCTATGTGGTCACTTCCGTATATGATCGTGAGGTTCGGACCATGCGAGCATATGGCTGGAATGAAGCCAGTCAGGATTTTGTTGAAACGGGGTTGCAAGTCCAAGAACGTGTCTACTAAGTTTTTGAGGTACGACAAGAAGGGGATGGAGTGATGATGAGAGTACAGGCTGTGCGCAGGATGGTGGTTGTGGCAGGGGTGATGATAGCGCTTGGTATGTTTGTCGCAGCGCCGCTGTGGGCCGAGGATCTCCCGGGTAAAGGGACGTGGTCGTTTGGCATGCGGTCTGGATTCACGGTCAGTGATGACACCGGCACACGTGAGATTGAAAAGGTCCCGATCCATTTGCACATTGGCTATACGGTCTTTAAGGGCTCAAAGTGGTTTCTGCCCAAAGGTTCTCTGGAAATCGCCACAGAGCCCTTTGCCACTTTTGTGACGTATAAGACCCAGGGTTCTGTGGAGCGCCATAAAGCCAATTTCGAAATCGGGCTGATGCTGCCGGTCATGACCTATCATTTTGATCTCGGCATTCCTGCCTACCCTTATATTGAGGGCGGCCTCGGTATTATGTACCATGACTTCCAGGGCTATGATTTAGGCGGTGGATTTAATTTTGCGGAGATGGCCGGGGGCGGTGTGACCTATTTTCTTGATACGAATTTGACAGTCAATCTTGGTTACCGCTTTCAGCATGCATCTAATGCGAGCTTGTATGATGAAAATCGAGGCTTCAATACGCACACCTTTATGGCCGGGTTTTCGTATTTGTTGCCCGCTCAATAATTGAGCGATCCCCGCCCAGGAAAGGGCGAACGTACCCCGCCCAGTGATGGGCGAACGCTGTCTTCCAAGAAAGAAAAAGTCTAATGGCGGAGAGGAACAAGAAAGCCCCTAAGGACGAAGCATGGTGGGTTGAGGTAAATAAAAAGCGCGAGCGGGCAAAGCCGGCCGAACGTGAAGCCCCAATCGGGAAGTCGTTTTTCAGCAGTGTCGAGGATTATGACCAGGTCCAGGCTGAAAAAAATCTGACTGATCTGAATCTCAAGCTCCTGTCTGACGCTCATGCCGAACCTGGAGTATGGAGCTATCTTGCGTTACTTGAGACAAAATCCTCTCAGCGAGAAATAGACAAAATCAAGCGTGCCGTGCCACTTCCCGAGAATGCACGTGGAGTCATCGTAGACTCAGGTCTATCGCTGCGTGCCATTGTGACGGATACCTCGGATCATGGCGTCTTGATGGAGTTTAATTTCATCGCCGAGGCGTCCTTTGACTGCTGGATTCGGAATGAATGGGTGTGCGAGAAGGTGTTTAAAGGCAAACATGAACTGCTCAGACGGGCAGACAAACTTCTCAAGAAGTATATGCGCCGCGGAGCACGTGCGGGCGAGGAATTCTTTGATGCGCCGAGCCCGGCTGGAGCCCTGCCTCCAGCGCGAACCGAGTGGTAGCATGCTCACCGAGCAGGTCATGAGCAGGGCCTAAGGAGGATACGATGTCGAGTACAGCGTCCCGTCTTCGTCAGATGATCAATGGACCAGAGATGGTCGTGGCCCCATTCATATTTGATGCCTTTCAAGCCAAGATTGCTCAAGCCACGGGTTTCCAGGCGGTGTATATGACCGGGTTTGGGACCGCTGCTTCGCGTGGGTTTCCCGACGTGGGCCTGCTGACTATGGCCGAGATGGTCGAGAATGTACGCTATATTGCCAACGCTATCGATATTCCGCTGGTGTGCGATGCGGATACCGGCTACGGGAATCCCGTCAACGTGTACCGCACTGTTCGTGAGTATGAAGCCGCGGGCGCTGCCGCACTGCATATCGAAGACCAGGTGTGGCCCAAGCGGTGCGGATTCTTAGCGGGCAAACAAGTTATTCCGATGGAAGAAATGGTGCCCAAAGTCAAGGCGGCGTGTGATGCCCGGCGGAGTGTCGACTTTGTGGTTATCGCACGGACCGATGCCCTAGCCGTTAATGGCTGGGAGGATGTTATTCGGCGTGCCCGCGCGTACCGAGAAGCAGGCGCGGACCTGATCTTCGTGGATGGGATTAAGACGCACGATGACATCACTCGGTATGTGCAAGAGCTGGGAGATCTGCCCCTGCTATATAATGGGCAACTTTTGTCCACACAAGAGATTGCGAAATTCGGCTTTAAGCTGACGATTTATTCTGCAACGCTGATGGCGGCCTATGTCCGCATGCGAGACGCCATGCAGGAACTCAAGACAACGGGCAGCATCGCCCATGGTGCCGAGTGGCAGTGTTTTGAGGAACTGACTTCTCTCCTTGGCGTGCCCGAAGCCATGGAGATTGGCAAGAAGTACGAGCAGTGACAAGTCGTGATTTGTTTAAGCAAGAAATGTAGGGGCGAGATTCCCTCGCCTTGGGCGGTTCACGCACCGCCCCTCAGACATGTATTTGACTAGCCGACCCGCTGGAAGCCGAACAGCGACGAGCGACGGTGGATCCTTCCGGCTGGTTTTGCTCCCGCGACCACCTGCCTGAGATCAGCAGAAAAATTCTCCAGATCTTTACGTTTCTCTTCCTCAAACTCGTCGAGTTCACGCCGCCGCTTTTTTTGAAACGCAGCGAAATCGCTCGTCCACTGGGCCTGAAACGTGTCTAGGGCTGCGGCGACGTCCTTATACATAGACGAGTTCACAACCAGCGAACCGGCACAGTGCGCGCAGTAGAACACCATCCCGATCCGGAAATGCCGAAAGGGAGCAGAGAACTCTCCATCGCAGCGCTGACAGTTAATCGGCACCTGCCACTCATCTACGCTGGGTATGGATAAGGCTAGAGTATCTGCAACGGATGCTGGCGCCGGTGCTGAGACAGGGGCCGCTTGTGGGGCGGGGGCCGCCGCAGCTGCAGGGGCCGGTGCGTCTGCGGCTGCGGGAGCTTCGGCTCCTCCTCCTTTGAACCGCGAGGGAAAGTCATCCGTAAAGGTGTCCTCCGGGTGGAGTTCCTTGGCACGCGCGAGGAGTGCCGCTTCAGTTTCCACAATGTCAGGATTCGGGAGGCAGCAATCAACCGGACACACCACGGCACAGGCCTCTTGATCGAAAAAGCCGACACATTCCGTGCATTTTTCCGGTACGATGTAAAAGATATCGTCGTCGATGGCCGCGTGGGTCGCGCCGTTGAATTCATACTCGACCGCGCCTTGATAAATGGCGGTATTGGGACATTCGGGTTCGCAGGCTCCGCAGTTGATGCATTCCTCGGTGATGATGGTTGCCATGAGTGGTCACTCCCCTTGCGCGTATACAACTGATAGTGTCGGTTTGTCTCGACTGTATTCTCAGATAGATAACACTAGGATAACACGTCCGAGAATTCCTTAACTACTAACAGGATAACGAAAAATCGATATTAGGGGTAGCCACCTGCTTGGTGGCTGTCAATGACCCTGATCCTGCGTGCTTCCTGCGTCTATCCTGCCTTGCAAAGCAAGCGGGCAGGACGGATAATACGGGCACGGTTCAAGTCGGGTTTCCCCCGAGAGTCCCATGTGGAGAAAGTCTCGTATGGCGGCTGATAAAAGCGTGACAGAAAAAATTCTCAGTGTACTGCGTCCATATGCGGCCCACTGGGATGGAACGCTGAGCCGGGGGGATCTGGTCATCCCGCAGCGGGAAATCCCGCGGATGATTCATGAGATTATCGATGCCACGCACGACGTGTCTGCTGGACAACAAGAGGCGAGCGACCTTGACCTGTTTCAGCTGCTCAACGAAACACGTCGTTTGCCCTCGGTTCAGGATCAACTTGACCGGCTGAAGGGCCATTTTCGGATCAGCAAAAAATAAGTCGCTGTTTTTCCTTGCCGTATGAACCTCGCCTTTGCCCCACGTCTGATGAATGGACCGTTTGGTGACCCCGGACTGTATGTCCATATGCGCTGGGAAGGCCGCGCGCTGCTGTTCGATCTCGGCCAGAGCGATGCTTGTCCTGCGGGTGACCTTTTACGGGTCAGTCATGTTTTTGTGTCGCACTGTCATATGGATCACTTCATCGGGTTCGACCGATTACTACGCCTATTCCTGGGTCGAGACGCACGGTTGTCCATCTTTGGTCCGCCGGGAATACTCGACTGTGTGGAGGGAAAACTCCGCGGCTATACCTGGAATCTGGTCGACGGCTACGGCTTCTCGCTTGAGGTCGCCGAAGTTGGTCCGGACACCATCCAGCGCGCACTCTTTCATGCAGCGACCGGCTTTACGCGCGAACCGCTGTCCTCGTCTCCGTTTACCGGAGTCCTACTGGATGAGTCGGCGTTTTGTGTTCGGGCGACTCATCTCGATCACCGGATTTACTCTCTGGCCTTTGCGTTTGAAGAAAAGAGTCATCTCAACGTTGACAAAGCGCACTTAGACCGCCTCGGCGTGCCGACCGGTGCGTGGTTGTCCGAACTGAAAAGCGCGCTTCGCCGGAATGAGCCGGACGCTTTTCTTGTCAGCGCGAAATGGAAAGAAGACGGGCAAGAACACAGCCGAGATTTCCGCCTTGGGGAGGTGCGCGGCTCCCTGGTGAAAGAAACCCGCGGGCAGAAATTCGCCTACGTTGTAGACACGTTGTACAGCCCGGATAATGCCGCGCGGATTGCTACGCTGGCCCGAGACGCGGACGTGTTCTTCTGTGAATCCCCATTCCTGGACGAAGACGAGGATCAGGCGACCAAGCGCTATCATCTCACAGCCAAACAGGCCGGGCTACTTGGCCGCTCGGCACATGTCCGCAAGCTGCAGGTGTTTCATTTTTCCCCGCGCTATTCGGATCGTCCAGCGGACATCTATAGTGAGGCGCAGGCTGCTTTTCTTGGAGAGTTCGTCCAGGCGGTTGCGCCGGAACAGGCTTCTGAATCAGACGCCGTCTCCGAGGCGCCTGCGAAGTGATCTGACCATGGCGATCTCTATTTCCGAATCCGTTCGCCGTTTTATCAATGCCCACGTGGTGGCGCGCCTGGCGACTGCTGACAGAGATGGTCAGCCGCATGTCATTCCATTTTGCTACGCCTTTGACGGCGAACATATCTATTTTGTGGTCGATCAAAAACCCAAGCGCCAGACCGGCAAACCGATCAAGCGCATTCGGAATATGTTAGAGAATCCGCACGCGGCGATTGTCATTGATGACTACGCTGATGACTGGACGCAGCTTGCCTATGTATTGATCACGGGAACTACGGCCTTGGTTGATGACGAAACCGAGTATGATCGGCTGCTGGTGCTTTTGCGGGAACGCTATCCGCAGTATCGGGAGATGGAGCTGACTTTTGCCACTAATGCCATGGTCCGGATTACGCCAACCAAGGTTCACGCCTGGGGCAAAATT
>CAUZQN010000045.1:0-9967 GCA_963581605.1 uncultured Binatia bacterium (SeqCode) | reverse complement strand
AAAGGTTCTTTGGTACTCATACGCGCCTCCTTTGTATGCTCTTCGAGGTAGGCTATAACGCTTCCCCCATCCGTGGTCTGTAGCAGTTTTCTCCGTTCATATATCAGACTCAGGCCGCGTGTCAGGCGAGGTATGACACAACTCGGTAGAAACCGCCGCTCTGTTTCCGCATTTGCGCTTACGGACTATATGCAGCAGCTCGTGTCTGAGTAAGCCAGAATGCGAACTGAGGTAGAAGCTTTCATGCTGGTAACATCTCTTGGGGAGACAGTGGCATCTTTGTCGTATCGAGCTTGGTTAGCCCTTGCTCCCCTGAGTCATACAGAGCAACCCACTCCTGCATCCACGCCGGGTTGACTACATCTGAAGGATGATGACCCGGTAGAGCATAACGCAGAGTCCAGGGTAGGAACGACACAAACAGCCGAAACGCGATCTTCTTGATCGTCCAGCGCGTCTTCCACTTGCCCTCCAGCCAATCGGCTTTCAGCAACAGGATATAGCTGTTCCGGATGAGCCCCATCATATGGATCAGGGCGCACAGGATGCCGTAGGCGCGGGATCAATGCCCACCATACAGATGTTGGTATACATCAAAGGCCAAGTTTTTGTGTTCGATTTCCTCAATCAAATGCCGCAGCCACATGGAGGCCACATGACCGTCGGCCTCACCAAAGAAATACTCACGCTGTTCGATCAGCATGTGAGCAATCGACAGCGCCATGACCTCAAAGCCAGCGGTATAAGCGACTTGATATTTGAGGGAGCGTTTACCGAGTTCCTGGTATTCGCGTTCCATCTGTTTTTCCCGCTCTCTGAGTTCGGGGTAGCCTGCGGCGATCAGTACCTCATTGAATCTGCGGTGCTGCTTAAAGTGTTGCGCTTCCTGCGCCATCCAGGCTTTGGCTTCTTCCAGGAGCGCACGGTCGGTGATGTGCTTCGACGCTTGACGGATCGAATTAGTAATAAAGGGCTCCATGTATGGCAGCAGCGTTGAGGCACCGTTGGCCAACTGGCTGAACACAGGTTTGGCCGGATTCCAGTACGGCTTGAAGTCCTCCGGAATCTCAACCTGCACCTTACGAACCAAGATCCCTTGAGGCGTTTTCTGCTCGCTTCTAGTCTCACCTTCTCTTTGTGCTAGCAATCAGACGGGCTTCTCTGCCTATGTCTTTATAGTTCCCACGATTCTCATACTGCAAATTGAACGGGCAGGGTCTGCGGGCCTCGGACAATGAGCGACGCTACCTGAGCGATCTGTTCGGTCGCACAGGTGAATGGGGGACAGTCAAACAAGAGCGCCTCTAATGCCTTCCGACCTTCCAGACGAGCGAGCGGGGCGCCTAAGCAATAGTGGATACCATAACCAAACCCGACATGATCCTGAGGATTGCGTTCTACATCAAAGCGATTCGGTTCAGAGAATTTCCGCTCATCACGGTTGGCGGAACCCAGTAGCAAGAAAACGGTCTGTCCTGCTGGGATCTTCCCGCCTTCCAACTCCACGTCCTGCGCGGCCCGGCGAAAAACCACCTGGACAGGAGATTCATAGCGCAAAACTTCTTCCACGAGTGCAGGCACGAGGGCACGATCAGCGCGGACTTTTGCCAATTCATCTGGATGGTCGAGCAGGCTAAGGACCGCGTTGCCAATCAAGTTCGTCGTAGTCTCGTTCCCGGCTAACAGTAGCAAGACGGCCAAGGCGAGGATCTCAGCTGAAGAGAGCATATCGCGCTCTTCTTCTGCTTGCACAAGAGCGGTAATCACGTCGTCTCCAGGGTCCGTCCGTCGGCGTTCGATCATCCGCTCAAAGTAGGCACGCAACTCAACTTGGCTCTTTCGAATCCGAGCCCGATCGGCCTCGTCAGTCGGACGACTGGTAGCGCTAACCACATCATCTGACCAACGCTTAAAATCATCGCGCCGTTCGGGCTCGACGCCGAGCATCTCCGCAATCACAATGGTAGGCAGCGGTCCGGAAAATGTCGAGACTAAGTCGCCCTCCGGCGGTCCGCGCAGAGCTTCCAGCAGCTCCTGGGTAATCGCCTGCACGCGCGGCTCAAGTGCCCGGACGAGACGCGGCGTAAAGCCTTTATTGGCCAACTTCCGTAACCGAGTATGATCGGGAGGATTCATGTCAAGAATCCACGGCACTTCTGGAACGGGATTGAGATCACCCAAAGCCTCTGTGGTAAATACGGAAGATGAGAAGAGATGTGGATTGCGCAAGGCAAAGTCCACATCCGCATAGCGGCTCAGCGCCCAGCACTGAAAAGATTCAAGCCAGATAACTGGTGCTTTGTCTCTCAGCTCAGCATAATACGGATACGGATTGGCAATCACTTCTGGGGCGAGAGGGTTGAAGTCCATGCAAAAATCTCTCCTTATGTATTCTCACTCTCATCCAAGGCGCTGCTGGCGCTCACGGAGGAGGAGGAACAGCGGCAGTCCCGCCGCAAATGCTACCAGCCACGAGACCGCCACACAGATCCAAAAGTTGCGTGCGCCGAGTGTGCGACCTTCTGCAAACAGCAATACATTGAAGGCTGCAAACGCGATCAATAAGTCAAGCAGCAACGACGCCGTCACCGCGCTTTCCATCGGGACAGTGAAGAAATCGACGAGTAAATTACCGCCTGCGCCCATATACTGGAGGTTAAAATACATGGGGATGATCACTCCTAGGCCAATAAGAACCGCATAGACCATCTCGCGTGTCGTCATAATGCTCTCCCTCCAAAAGATTGAATCTTGCCGTTCTTGATCCCGATATCCGCCTTGTAGCGAGGCACCCGCGTTCCGTCGACAATCATGCCGCCCGTAATGATGGTATCGAACGCTGGCATAGCCTCCCTCCTTATAAAGTTAAAGTATGGATTTTGGTGCGTGACTCCTTGGAAAACCTGTTGCTTCTAGAATCTATTACACGGAAGCTTGCGTCGTGCAAGCTTTGTGAGAAAAATCTTTTCACCGTCGCATTGTCACACAACCCCATTTCTTCCCGGCAGAATTCGGTGTACCTGACAGAGGCACAGTATGCACGCATCGTATGGAAGAGGGAGGCTTTGCTGCATGGCAAAGAAAGGAAAACCCGTTCAGGAAGATCTCGCCACCGCCTTGACGAATCTCTTCTTGCCCGTTCACTACCGGATCGGCGTCGCATTTGAAGAGACCCTCCGCTGTGGCCTACTCTCCCGCAAACAGGTGGCCATCTTATGGCTTATGCAGACCGAGGGCGGAGCAGCACGAAGCATGCGTCGCAAAGATATTGAACACTTACTCGCAGACTGGTTTGAAACGAGTAGTTCGACGATCACGCGTGCCCTCGGCGCGCTCGCGCGCTCTCCGTTGCAGTTCGTCCGCATTGGCGAAGATCCGGATTCGGGCCGCGAGAAGCGCGTCACCCTTACCACCAAAGGAAAGAAGTTCCTGCTCACGATGGATGCGGCGGGCCGGACGTTTGCCCAAAGACTATTGGACCGAATGCCCAAGGGAGAAATCCGAGAAATGGTACGCCTTATGAACAAAAGTATTGAGGCGCTTGAGCAGAGATAAAAGAGGAGAAGCAGCATGTTACAAACGATGATTACCGGTAGTCTGCCAAGACCGACCTGGCTTGCCCCCCCGCGCCAAATTTCTACTGTCTCGTTGCTGCTAGAAGACACCGCGTTACAAGAAGGCCAAGACGATGCCGTTCGCCTGGCGCTGACCGATCAGCAGGAAGCCGGCCTGGACATTGTGACCGACGGAGAACAACGTCGCCGCCACTACATCTGGGGATTTACCGAAGGACTCAGCGGCATCGATTTTAGCAATATGGTCAAAAAAGAGACGCGTGGCGGGCGTTATAAAACGCTGGTAGATGTCGCACGCGTAACAGAACCAGTCCGGCGACCAGCCTCGATCTTCCTCGACGCCTTACGCTTTCTCAAGCAACGCACAACGCAACCGGTCAAAGTCACACTTCCGGGTCCGATGACGACGGCGGATACGCTGGCCGACGAACACTACGGCGAGACACGCCGCTTAGCTGCAGATCTTGCCCAAGTGCTGAACGAAGAAGCGTGTGAACTGGCAGAAAACGGCTGTGACATTATTCAGTTCGATGAACCGTGTTTTAATATTTACCTTGATGATGTGGAGGACTGGGGCATCGATATGCTTGAGGTAGCCGCCAAGGGCGTGCAAGCAAAAACAGCCGTTCATATCTGCTACGGCTATGGGATTCCCCTGGTCTTAGCATGGAAGACAACGAATACGGATTGGAATCATTATCAGCGGACACTGCCTCTGCTTCGCACGAGCAGCATTGATATGATCTCGGTTGAATGCGCGGCCTCAGGTGTTGATCCGTCCGCCCTCGGACTCGCCAAGGGGAAGGACATCATGGTTGGCGTCATTGATGTTGGAACAGAAGAGGTTGAGACGCCGGCAGTCGTTGCGGAACGCATTCGAGCCGCCCTCCCCCATGTTGCCCCCGACCAGCTCTACCCGTGTACAGACTGCGGCATGATCCCGCGCTCTCGGACGGCTGCGCGCGGCAAAATGAAGGCATTGGCAGATGGCGCCTGGCTTGTACGCACAGAGCTGGAGAGCGAAATGATCGCGGGCATTCCCAGGGTAGGCCGGCCGGAGAAATAGTATTTGAAAGGACGCTCAATGACACGCATACCGATTAATGGCATCAACCTTCATGTTGAAGACACCGGCTCTGGAGAACCCATTATATTCGTGCATGAGTTCGGCGGTGATACCCGGAGCTGGCAGCTGCAGGTCGAGCACTTCTCCAGCCGGTACCGTTGCATCACTTTTAACGCGCGAGGATATCCGCCTTCCGACGTGCCCGAAGACGAAACTCTCTACGGTCAGCAGATCGCAACCAACGATCTCAAAGGCGTGCTTGACGCGCTCGATATCGAGCGGGCGTTCGTCGTCGGTCTGAGTATGGGCGCGTACACCGGCTTGATGTTCGCCATGCAGCATCCCGAACGAGTACGCAGCCTTGTATTTACCAGCGGGGGATCCGGTGCATTTCCAGACACACGTCAGCAGTTCCTGGCCGACTCAAACGCGCTAGCCGATAAAATGCTGCAAGCTCACTCAGTCGATGTATCAGGGATTTCCACCGGCCCCAGCCGGGTGCAGCTTCAGAACAAAAAGCCTAAAGTCTGGGAGCAGTTCGCGGCTCATTTCTCTGAACATTCCGCTGTCGGTTCGGCTTATACCTTGCGCCATGTACAAGCCAAACGACCGTCGCTGTACGAGCTTACGGACAATCTCCGCGCCATGACCAGGCCCACGCTCCTCCTTGTGGGAGATGAAGATGAATCCTGTCTCGATGTCAATCTGTATCTCAAACGGACCATACCCTTCTCGGGTCTCAGCATCTTGCCCAAAAGCGGCCACCTCTTAAATCTTGAGGAACCGGAACGCTTCAACGCCCTGCTGGACGAATTCTTCCAGACTGTCACGGCGGGGCAGTGGAGCCGCAGAGACCCACGCTCTGAGACCGTGAGTGCGTTTGGCCAGAAGGCGTCGTAAGAAATAATGGTTTCCAGATCATTTTATGTTTCAGCTGTCTTTTCAGGAGTTTAGAAACTTGAGGTCACAATTGGGGATCTCAAGTTCATGGGGAGGTCGGCGGCCACCCCAGAGCACACACAAGAGCACGAACCTACATCGCGGCAAAGCATCCACATGCGGGTAGAGGAGTCCCGCTACTGGGCGACCCAGCCGCCGTCGACAACCATGGGATGACCCGTCACAAACGATGCCGCGTCTGAACACAGCCAGACGACGGCTTCAGCAATCTCCTCAGGTTTGCCCAGACGACCGATAGGCTCTTTAGCAGTCATGCCGTCTTCTATACGCGGGTCCAGCTTCATACCGCGCTCGAACATCGGAGTCCGGATGACACCTGGACACACCGCGTTCACCCGAACGCCAGATTTGGCGTATTCCAAGGCCGCCGTCTTTGTCAGCCCGAGCACGCCGTGCTTCGCCGCAACATAGGCAGAACCACTCCGAAATCCTACTAGGCCGGCAACCGAGGCCGTATTCACGATTGCGCCGCTGCCTTGTGCCAGCATCTGCTGGAGCTCATACTTCATGCACAGCCACACGCCGGTCAGGTTAATAGAGATGACCCGATCCCAGTGTTTCTGCGTGTAATCTCCGGTCCTGGCTGCAGCGCCAGCTATGCCAGCATTATTAAACGCACAGTCAAGTCGTCCATACGTATCGACGGCGTGTTTGACTAATGCCTCCACTTGCGCGGCTTGAGCGACATCGGTCTGAACAAATGAGGCTTCTCCCCCCGCGTCGGTGATGAGCTTGACCGTCTCCTGTCCACCTTCGACAACCACATCAGAAACCACAACCTTCGCCCCTTCGCGTGCTAAGGCCAAGGACGTCGAGCGCCCAATACCAGACCCTCCACCGGTTACCAGTGCGATTTTGCCGTCTACGTGTCCTACCATCTCTTTATCCCCTCCCATATTTGTCACAGAGTTTCTTCTAGCGTGTTGGAGACTATCAATAAAGGGAAAGAAGATCTCGACAGCGCATTCCCCGGATTCCACTCCGTTTCATCCAGGCTACAAAAATATTTTCAAAAAAGACTTGACATTCTTCTATATTTCTATGTTATTGGAAGTATGGAAAATATAGACGCCATCAGCGTCCTTTCCGCACTAGCCCAAGAGACCCGGCTCGACGTCTTTCGGCTGCTTGTTCGGGCAGGGAAAGAGGGCATGGCCGCAGGCGCCATCGGGGACGCACTCAGCATCCCGGCTGCCACTCTCTCTTTCCATCTCAAGGAACTCAAGAATGCGGGTACGGTGTGTTGTCAGCGCGAGGGTCGCTCCCTCATCTACAGCGCAGACTTCAGTACCATGACCGCGTTCCTCGGTTTCTTGACCGAAAACTGCTGCCAAGGGGTCAACGGCGAAGACTCAGAGGCTCAAAAGCCTGGCTCGTGCTGCTGATGCCAACCCGCTACGAAAGGAGCAAGCTATGCGATTCCAACTCGCGCTGAACGTTCAGAATCTCGACGAAGCCGTCCATTACTACTCCAAACTGCTTGGGGCACCGGTCAACAAAAGGAAACCCGGCTACGCCAACTTTGCCGTAGACTCACCGCCTTTCAAGCTCGTGCTCTTCGAGGATCCAAATGCAACCGAGCGCCTCAACCACGTCGGCTTTGAGATGGAAATGGATGAGGTCGAGGCCACTATTGCACGCTTGGAGCCCCAGGGCCTGGCCGACCAAGTGATTCGTGACGAAACGTGTTGTTACGCCGAGAAGAGCACCGTCTATTCCAAAGATCCCCAGGGGCTGTTGTGGGAGTTCTATAAGTTGCACGGAGACGCAGACGAGCTGCAGGCATCAATACCAGCGCAAACCACAGCCTCCGCCGACACACAAGAGTCCGCAACCTGTTGTCTGGAGACAGATCCCACGGCCGAAAAATCTTCGGGCTGCTGTGGGTAATGTGTAGCGGCGAGGTACCCTCGCCCCCGCTTCAAAATCGGGAGGCCGCATGCAAGAGCAAACGCCTCTGAGCTCTTCTTATTCGCTACTTGGAGTGAGCTTCACAATAAACCCATCCGGCAGCTCACGCTTGCCGGCAATGAAATCGCCGTTGATATCCGTTACCCATAGCGCGCCGTCAATGACCTGCAATCCAGCCGGATTTATGAATCCACTCGCTACGAGGTGTAGCTTTCCGTCCTGTGTCACCCGGTAGACCTTGCCATCTGTCTCTAGCGCTTGCGTCATAGGAACAGGCGCTTGGATATCCGCAACGTCCGAGACAAACATCTGTCCGCCGTATGACCCAAAACCATCCGGAGCGAGGGTAATGCCCATAGGCTGGGCGAGCCCCTCAACAACAGGCTGCTCATCAACTGTGCCGTCAGCCGAAACACGAACGATCATGCCACTGCCCACTGTCGGTGGTTCGAGTATGCCACCCTTTTTGAGCGTGACCAGCATCCATTGACCATCCGACGAGAACGCGAGCCCCATGGGTGCTCCGGTGACCGTACCGTTAAAGGTGACAAACGCTGAGCACGCACCATCGGCTGTGACTTGGTAGATCGAATTATTAAAAGCGGTGACCGCAAAAAATCGATCCCCAAACGCACTGCCAGCCGGGCCGAAACGTGCATCCACCCCAAAGCCGCTCACACCTTGGTTGGTTGTGCCGGTTTCTCCCAGCGTGCATACGATTTCAGCAACGTCCTGCGTCTCAGGATCAACCCGCTGGATAACATGATTAGCCGTCGCACCCGGCGCAGCCACCTTGGCTTGGGCAATGGCATAAATATGATCGGCCGTCGCACCAAAACTCTCCGGAGCCACACCATAGCCCGTCGTTGGCAGCAAACGCCCAAGGCCGACCAGCTCAGATATTTGCCCGTCCTTACTGATCGAAACAATACGGCTGCCCTTCTCGCCTTCCTCTCCACCGTCGTCGTTCAGCCACACCGCATCGCCTTGAGGATGGGGCCAGAGCGGGTCGTAGAACTCACCCGGAGGGATAAACATTTCAGCGTTAAATCCAGCCTCGGCTTCAATCGTGGGCGCCGCCATCAAGCGGTCGAGTAGCCCTTTGACCTCTTCTGCGGCAAAAGCAGAAGTCCAGCAGACTCCCCAGCTAATACCAAGCGCGACAATCAATCTGTGTCCTCGGTGCATTATTCCCCTCCCTATAAAAATGAAGGCACAATCTTGGCACATGTTGGGCTGTTTTGTAAGAGGTCAATGTTTACAGACACTTAACTAGCTTTCTTTCTTACCTCCGCGTCGGTGGTTGCGGGTAGGTTGCGGATGGTCGCCTCCTCCAGTCCATCCAGCCTGTCTACCGCCTGCTTGTTTCCGCCTGGGACCAAGTGCCCGTATGTATCGACAGTCATCTTGATTGAAGCATGACCGAGCTGTTCTTTCACGTAGGCCAGGGACTCTCCATTCTGGATCAAGAGCGACGCGAAGGTATGCCGGAGGTCATGAACCCGTAGCCGTCGCATCTCCGCTTTCCGCAGTAAGGGGTGCCAGATATAACGGTACACGCCTCGGCGGTATCGTCTCGCACCTTCCCGGGTCGGGAATACCAACGAAGGGGCGGGTGTGCCACGCTCTAGCGCCCTTTTTCGCTGTTGTCGGCGGTGATGCAAGAGCGTTGATGCAAGCCCCTTGCTCAGATCGACTCGACGGACACGTCCCGTTTTGTGCGTCGAGACCTGCGTTCCGTCCGCTGTCTACTTAATGACGAGGTAGCGGTTGTGAAAGTCCACCGCATCCCATTCCAGCGCGATTGCCTCCCCGATGCGAATGCCCGTACGACTCAGCGTGGAGATAAGCGGATAATGGGCGGGTAATGATTCTTGACACGTGCGGAGCAGGTGCCGAGGCGATCCGTCACCTGACGAAGGGACTTGCCCTGCTCCAGACTCTTCCCGACGCGGCTGAACGTGCTGAGCAAGAGATCCAAATGCAGATTCTGCTCGGCGAGATTTTCATGGCCGTCAAGGGCTTTGGCGCCCAAGAAACCGAGGATGCCTATCTCCGAGCACGCGAGTTGTGTATGAAGCTAGTTGAGTCCCCGCACCTTTCCTTCGTCTTGCTGGGCCTTTGGGCCGTGTATCTCGATCGGGCGGAATTGCCGAAAGCCCGTGCACTCGCCGAACAACTATTGCACTTGGCTGAACGCCAGGAAAAACCATTCATTTGGGGATACGTCGCGATGACAGCCACTTTCTTTTTCCAAGGAGAGTTCGCGCGCGTACTCTCACACGCGGATCATGCCGTAGCCCTCTATTCAGAACGAGACTCTCCGCAGTCCGAGACTCTTGACCCTAAGGAAGCTGCCTTCGCCTATTACTCGCCTGTTTCCGAATGGTCACTGGGCTACCCAGACCGGGCCGTTCAGAAGAGCGACGAGGCATGCACTCTCGCCGCTGAACTA
>CAUZQN010000044.1:0-10014 GCA_963581605.1 uncultured Binatia bacterium (SeqCode) | reverse complement strand
CGCTGTCCTGGTGCATGGCGACTGCTCCCGCGGCGGGTGGCGCCGTTACCGAAGGGTTGTCCCCGAAAACAGACTCTTTAATCGAGTCTCACCATTTTCTAGAGAGGGGAAAAGAGTTGCATCGGGGGTTTTGGGAACAGACAAGACCTTAGATCTTCTCCATCACATTCCGGGCAAAATCTTCAATCACACCGTACTGCGTCTCAAACGACGGCAGCAGCATCAAATGCTTGAGCCCCGCCTGCTCCAATAATGCTATGGCCACCCAGGTTTCTTCCCCATGCAAACGCGTAAAAAATAGGCTATATGTGTAGGGAAAGACAGGGGGAGAGCATGCTGCAAGGAAAAGTGATTGACGCGGACGGACATATCTTGGAACCAACCGATCTGTGGCAGAACTATCTCGAAGCCAAGTATAAAAGCCACGCCATCCGCATGGAGAAGGATGAAGCTGGGGTGGAGTATTTGGTAGTCGAAGACAAACCACTGCCCATTACACGCGGGATAGGCCCAACGGCGGCTGGCATCGGCCAGCCGCTTAAGGAAATCTTTGAGCCCGGCAGCTTCGGCTATCTGGATGGCCCTCCAGGTGCCTATGATGCTCAGGCCCGCCTGCAGCTTATGGATCAAGACCGAATCGATATCTCCGTCCTCTTTCCGACACTGGGACTGATCTGGGAGCCTGGGATCACGAATATTGAGCTGTCATCCGCATACTGCCGGGCGTATAACAACTGGATCGTAGACTTTTGTTCTGCCGACCCCCAGCGGCTGGTGCCGGTTGCTCATATTGTCCTTTTGGACATCGATGAAGCCATTAAAGAGGTGCAGCGAGTGAGCAAACTGGGCATCAAGGGCGTGTTCGTGTGCGCAGCGCCGGCCAATAAACGCGCATTCTGGGACCGAGCCTATGATCCTCTGTGGGCCGTGCTGCAGGACCATGATTTATCTATTGGGTTTCACACCGCCGTCCACGAGGACTTTCTCGGTCATCAGTGGATCTCCGCAGAACATACCGACTTCATGGATGAGTCGTTTGTCTATTTTCAGTGTGTGCCGCTTGTCGCCGATGTGCAGGCGGCTTTTGCCGCACTGTTGCAGGGAGCGGTCTTTGATCGCTTTCCCAAACTGAAAGTAAATTTCTTGGAGGTGGGTGCCGGCTGGATTCCGCACGCGCTGGACCGGTGGGACTCAAAATATAAGAAGATCGGCTATAAGACCGGCCTGAAGCATTTACCGAGTGAATACTTTGTCCGACAGTGCTGGATTTCCTTTGACCCAGATGAGACTACGGTCCCATATATGGCCCAACGATACGGCGCAGAACGCCTTATCTGGGCGTCAGACTTTCCACACTGGGACGGCAGCCTGGACGCATTAGGGGAGACGAAAGAGGCCATCGCGCCTTTATCTGCACAAGAGCAACAGTGTATCCTGGGTGACAATGTTGCCTGGATTTATAATTTATCTTGAGCCCCGTAGGGCACTGTTAGCGGAATTTGGTAAAAAGAAGGAGATAAGTCAGTGGAAAGTGTATGAAGTCGACTCCTGAGAAGGACAGGCCGCGCGGCTGGCGCAATTATTGTCGGTCCTTTCTTAAGAAAATGGGGCCAGAAAAGTCTGACCCCACTTCTATTTTCCGTTTCTATTTTTCCGAGACCTACCCCGAAACCTATCCAATGATGAGACCTTCGAAATCACCCTGTTCGCGCCAGCTGGCGAGCATGTTGTAAAAGGGGACTGCGCCATCGGGGTATTGGGTCTCGATGAAACCCTGCCCCTCGTTTTTCCCCTCTCCGTTGTAGTAACCCGGAGTGCAGATGTTCTGGTACTCAGTCATGAAAGTCGGTCCGGTCACGATCTTCACCCACTCCGCCTCGGCCTCGGGGGTGGGTTCCAGTGACTTCGCTTCGCGCGCGTTCATCTGTGTGATGAGATGAGCGATGTGGATGGCCTGCCCGTTCAGCATATAGGTGAAGTTCGGCGCCAGGCCGGTCTGGGTGAGGCCCATATGGAAGCAGTTCGGGAAGCCGTGGGTCAGGAAGCCGTGATAGGTCTTCATCCCGTCCGCCCAGTAGTCGGTCAGCGAGAGCCCGTCTCGGCCGTACATCTCGAACTCGGAGCGCCGCGTGTACGCCGTCCCGACCTCGAAGCCCGTGGCGTAGATCAAGCAGTCGACTTCGTACTCGACGCCATCCACGACCACCGCGTTCTCGGTCACGCGCTCGACACCCTTCCCCTTGGTGTCCACCAACTTTACGTTGGGCCGGTTGAAGGTGGGTAGATACTCGTCGTTGAAGGTCGGGCGCTTGCACCACTGTCCATACCACGGTTTGAGTGCCTCGGCCGTCTTCGTGTCGCCCACAGTCGAGGACACGCGATCGCGAATCTCGTTCATCTTCTGGTAGTCGGCGATCTCCGACATGGCTGCCATGCCTTCGTCGGACAGGTCCGAGTTCTCCTTGCCGGTGAGCAGCTCGGAGAGCTTCTTGAAGAGGCTCGTCCACTTGTCGCTGACGAGATCCTCGTCGACAGGCAGCCCGGCCAAGATGGAGCAGAAGTTGGTGTTCCGATAGTCCTGCCATCCGGGCGAGAGCGTCTTCACCCATTCCGGGTCGGTCGGTGTGTTGCAGCGTTCGTCGACTGAGGACGGCGTGCGCTGGAACACGTAGAGCTGCTTGGCGTGCTCGCCGAGATGCGACACGGACTGAATCGCAGTGGCCCCGGTCCCAATGATGCCCACGCGTTTGTCGTTGAGTTTGTGCATGCCGCCGGTGGTATCGCCACCAGTGTAGTCGTAGTCCCAGCGACTGGTGTGGAAGGTATGACCCTTGAACTTCTCGATCCCAGGGATCGCGGGCAGCTTAGGCCGGTTCAGAGGCCCACTCGACATGATCACAAAACGCGCCTTAAAGACATCGCCGCGATCGGTCTTGACCGTCCAGGTCCCTTCCTCATCGTCCCAGCGCGCAGTTTTTACCTTGGTCTGGAAGCAGGCCCGCTCGTAGAGGTTGAAGTGCTTGCCGATCCGCTGGGCGTGCGCAAAGATCTCCGGTGCGAAGGAGTATTTTTCCTTTGGGATGTATCCGGTCTCTTCGAGCAGCGGCAAATATACATAGGATTCGATGTCACACTGGGCGCCGGGATAGCGGTTCCAGTACCAGGTCCCGCCAAAATCTCCGGCCGTTTCGATGATGCGAATATTGGTGATCCCGACCTTCTGAAGCCGAGCCGCGGCAAGGAGGCCGCCAAAACCCCCGCCGACGATGACCGCATCGAGCTCTTCTTGCATCGCGGCGCGAGTGTAGCCCGGCTCGACGTAGGGGTCCACGTCGTAGCGCTCGTGCTCGCCTTTGATTTCCCGGTATTGGTTGTTCCCGTCCACGCGGATACGTTTGGTGCGCTCTGCGGCGTACTTCTGGCGCATTTCAGCAGGATCGAAGCCCAGCTCTGCGGAAGTCGGAATGAGGTTCGGTTTGGATTGTGTTACAGCTTCACTCATCGTGTCAGTCCTCCTTTTCGATTACGATGCCTTCCTTGCGGCGCACCTCATGCAAAATCCCATGCGCTGTAAATGCCTGATCCCTAATTGTATAGGGCGGATTTTTACACATCGATACAATTTTTACAAGATTCCATAAGGTGACTGGCCGGCACCTTATGGTTCGAATCACCTCTGCCCGGGTTCAGCGCTTGACGTCCCCCAGGGGTTCAACGGATAATCGCCTACCAATGAAAGGAGACATCCATGGGGATAGTCCACGGGGGAAGAACTCTCAAAGAAGTTGTCGAGGAGCGCGAGCGCAACCAGGCTGAGACAGGCTCTTCGTACGGTCAGCGTGCGCTCCAACTCTTTGAGCATGAGCCGACTCAGCTCGAGCGGATTTACTGGAAACTGATCACGGCTACGCAGTATGGGCGGGACACGTCCATGCTGATCTCAACCTCGCCCAGCGCCATCACTGGCGAGTTGCTGCAGTTTATAGCAACACCCGACGGACGTGCGGTTGCCTCGTCATGGGGTCTGTGCGGTCATTCGGGTGCCCTGCGGATGATGATCGGCACTATGGGCAGACTTGGTTATGAGGAAGACCAGGGCATGGGAGGCATCCGCGACGGCGATATTTTCTCGTGTAATGACCCTGTGCATGGCAGCTCACAGAACAACGATATGTACACCGTTGTGCCGCTCTTTGCCGAAGACAAGCTCATTGGCTGGGCGGCAGGCAGCCTGCATCTGGTTGATATCGGGAGTGCGCTTACGCCAGGCATGGCCGGGGTGTCGCCAACCACGTATACCGATGGACTTGTCGTTCCTCCACAGAAAACGGGCCAGAATTTTGTCCAATCAAAATCCTGGGAGCTGACCCTCAAACGCCGCACGCGTATGGGGGTGATGAATGTACTTGATGACAAAATGAAACTGGTCGGCGCGCTGATGGTCCGCGAGCGCGTACTCAATATGGTCGAAGAGTTTGGCGCTGAGCGTTTTGTCCAAGCCATGCACGAGATTATTGAGCGCGACCGGCGTGAAATCATTGAACGGATAAAAGCCTGGCAGGTGCCGATGATCTCGCATCATCCCAAGATTATTCATGTCACCCAACAGGAGTATCTGGGCACTGCCTTTCCAGAGGCCGTCGACTGTACGCTCCACGTCCCGGCAACGTGTCAGATCAATCTCGATGGCACCATCACTCAGGATTTTCGGGGCGCCAGCTCTCAAGGGTTTCACCATTACAATTGTTATCCCGGCGGCTGGAATCTTGGCGCATATACGGACTTCCCTGTCCTGGCCATGGCCCCGGCAATGAGTAATGCCATCTATGAAATCGCCCGGCGGAAGACCGACCCTGGCAGCATATGCCAACCAACCCGGGATGATCTCGGTTCAGTCCATGGCTGTGTCATGGCCATTGATGCCCACAGCAATCTTGGCCGTGGCTATGCCCTGGGGCGTTTCGCCAGGGGCTTTCTGGAAGAGGCCTGGGTCAACGAAGTCTTGTGGGGCATTAGCTCTTTTGAGGGTGAATTCGGCAATGGCACCCCCTTTGCCAGTGCAGACTGGAGTCTGACCGCCAATATGCCCCTCGGCGTCACACCCTGGCGAGATGGGGTGCCCGTGGCCGTCGGCACCGGCAACCCGCTGTCCGACATCGGCGAGGCTGAAGAGTATGAGTTCCTGTGTCCAGCTATCGCCCATGTCAGTCGGGGATTAGTGGCCGACGTTATGGTGCATGGCAAGTATCGTGGACCGGTCGCGTTTGGCATTGGCTATCTGGTGACGAACCCCGGGGGGAAAATGACCTTTCATAGTACCGGCTCTCCAACCGGGACTTCTCCGGCCTGTATCGTCGGGATCTGCGGCGGCTATCCCGCCCTGCCTTCTTACATTCTGCTCTTACACAAGACCAACGTCCAAGAACTCATCGACAAACAGATTCCTTTGCCACGCCATGTGCTCGAAGCGAGAGACTATCTGAAACGGGGCATACTCACCGCCGAACAGGTATACGACAACGTGACAGAAACGCCCGACTGGCAAGTGACGGACGGTGACCTGATCTATTACGCAAACGAGGCCGGCAGCTCGTGGGGTGAGCCCTTAGACCGAGATCCTGCTCGGGTTCGCGCCGATCTGGAAGAAGGCTGGCTGTCGCCAGACGTGGCGAAAACGATCTATGGCGTTGTAGCGCGAAGTTCAGCAGGTTCAGAGGGTTCAGGACACGACTGGACCGTAGACGAAGAGGCTACTCAACAGGCTCGCAGGGATATCAAAGAGCGCCGAAAACAACGCGCCATGCCTGTCCAAGACTGGTGGAAAAATGAACGCAAGCGCGTGCAGAACAATGATCTACCTGAGATGAGCCAAACCATGTACCAGGATTGTCTGCAATACGAGAAATTCCGGGACGAGTTTGTCTCGTTTTGGCAGTTGGCGGACTATGAGCAAGCTGAGCAAGCGGCTGACGAACAAGAGGCAACGCATGGATCCTAAAATGAAAGAAAAGATCCGACTCCTGGTTGACGGCCAACTCCCCGAGGACCAAGTCAAAGACCTGATCAGAATGCCAGCCAAAGACCCGGACCGCTTTTGGACCTATCTGCAGGTACTCCAGGAACGAGTGGTCTGGGACGACACCATTCTGCTCCGGATATCGGAGCACCTCTATATCGTGCGCAAAGAAGAAGGCGGCAAGGGAGACAAAATAATCAGCAGGGTAGTCAAATGCGATTGTGGGCATGAATTTGGCGACTACCGAATAAACTGGAAATTCCACAGCATGCTGGCCGTCCGGAAAACCACACCCGAGCTTGAAGAGGTGTATAACGCCGGCATCATGCCGAATCCTGAACATCTGGAAGTGAGAGAATTCTACTGTCCAGGCTGCTCTGCCCAGCTCGGCGTTGAGGTCGCCCCGCATGGTTATCCCATCGTGTTCGAACTCCTACCCGATCTGGACGGCTTATACCGGGAGTGGCTGGGCCGACCGCTGTCGGACGAAAGCCCGGACTGGTTTCAGGATCGTTCCTCGACAGTGACGGCGGCATGGGCCAAGGAAGTAGACTAATGACAGACCGGGTACGCTATTTTCTGACCCTGGATGCGGGTGGCACCATGACGGACTGTTACCTCTCAGATGAAGAGGGCAACGGTTATATCGGCAAGAGCCTGACCGTCCCAGAGAATCAGGCCGAGAGTTATCTCGAATCGGTTGGCGACGCGGCCCAGGAAGCCGGTGTCACACGCAGCCAGGTCCATGCCGGGACCCAGCTCGCGATTTACGCCGGCACGACGATGACGAACCTGGTCATAACCGGAACTGGTGCGAAGGTGGGTCTGCTCGTCACTCGCGGTTTTGAGCACTATCCCTATATCGAGCGTGGACTCACCTGGCTAGGCCAAACGCGACTGGAGCAAGCCAAATGGCAACTCCACGAACATACGGCTCCGTTAGTTGCCCTCAGGCATGTGAAAGGCATCTCCGAACGTATTCTCGGTGGTAGTCCGTATCGCGCGGGACCTGCACTGGCAGAAGGCAGGGTCTTAATCCCACTCAACGAAAGAGAGGTTGAGGCTGCGGTTCACTACTTCCTAGATGAGGGGATAGAGTCTATCGGCATTGTCTTTCTGTGTTCTTACACTAACCCCAGTCATGAGCAGCAAGCCCAAGCAATTGCTGAACGCGTGATTGCTGAACGGGGGAGAAACGTTCCAGTCGTGATCTCTGCTGATATTTGTGCTCGGCGTGAAGAAAGTACGCGCATGAAGAGTGTCTTGATCGAGTGTTATGGGGCAGAGCACACTCGCACGCAACTCCTCGCGGTTGAAGAAGCAGCCCGAGCAGACCACTATCCATACGAGTTGGGGACTTTGCTCTTATACGGTGCGGTGGCCAATATCCGTCATCCTCGCCTGTATGAGACCGTTGTTTCAGGACCCATAGGCGGCATCCTGGGCGGTAAAGCCCTGGCCGACGTCAAAGGCTGGAAGAACGTCGTGTGCTGCGATCTGGGCGGAACGACTTTTGATGTTGGCGCGATTGTGGATGGCCTGCTGCCGGTTGCGCGCAGTCTGGACTTCGCGCGCCATCGGCTCAACGCTCCGGCCTTGGGCATCGACTCCATAGGCTCAGGCGCGGGGACGGAAATCCATGTGGACGCGCATTATAAACGGCTCACCTTAGGGCCGCAAAGCGCAGGTCCTCAGGTCGGCATGTGTTTGAATCATCCCGATATCACCGTTGCCGACGTGGACTTGGTGTTGGGCTATCTCTCGCCGGATAATTTTCTTGGCGGACGGGTCAAGCTTGATCGCGACAAGGCGCTCGCCGCACTTGAAGAGCGGCTTGCCCGCCCACTCGGAATAGAAGTGTATGAGGCCTGCGAAGGCGTCTTAGCCATGATCCATGACTCCCTGGGCGATCATATTAACGGCTCATTACTGAGCCGTGGGCTTAGCCCCGGCGCCTATGTTCTTTTGACGTACGGAGGCAGCGGCCCGCTCCATCTGTGGGGTGTAGCCGAGCGCGTTGAGGCCGCGGCGATATGCACGGTACCGTGGGCTGCCGCGTTTTCTGCCTGGGGTATATCGGTGGCAGAAAGTTTTTCTCGGATTGAAAAAACCGTGGTGTGTACGCTCTCACCAGGGTTGGCGCCTGACGAACGTCTCCAGGAAGCCCAAAAGGTGGCAAAAGCCTGGCGCGAACTGGAGGGGCAAGCCTATGACGAACTCGCTCGGGTGGGAATTTCGAAGGAGACGATCCATTTTCGCTATGGAATCTCCGCGCGCTATGTTGGTCAACTGTTTGTGAGTTGGAGTGCCCACGTACCGCGCGGCACAGTCGAAACGCAACACGACGTGGATGTTTTGATCGACAGTTTTGAGAAAGAGTTTGGGCGGATCTATCCGGTAGCCGGACGCTTCCCAGAGGCCGGCTATCAGATCGACGGTGCGTTTATTGAAGCCGTGGTAGACAAACGTGCGCCTATTATTCGGCAATTTGCATTAGGAGATAAGACTCCTGACCCAGCGGCTTCGAAAGGGCAGCGCAAAGCCTATTGGAAGAAAGACTGGTTTGATTTCGACCTGTGGGACATGGACAGCCTCAGGGCGGGCAATGTGGTCGAAGGGCCAGCTATTATCGAGCATTCTATGACCACGTTTGTCATCCCGCCGGGGAAGCGGGCCGAATGGGATGAACATCAGGTGCTGTGGTATCGCTGATCCGAATCAAAAAAGGAGGAACACAATGTATATGAAAGATCGACTCGACCCAGAACTGGCCGCCCCACTCGAGACCTTTCTCAGCCTGACTGGTGGAGGGCTCGACCTGTATGACATCCCAGCGACCCGTAAGAGGATGGATGAGATGGCGGCAGCTCAGATGGCCAAGATGCCTGCAATCGAGGGAATCGCAAGCATGGATCGGCACGTGCCTGGGCCTGATGGGGATGTGTTCGTTCGCATCTATCAGCCCACAGATCGACCCGCAACGCTGCCTGCCCTGGTGTGGATACATGGCGGCGGCTATGTCCTAGGAAGCGTTGAGCGAGACGACCTGCTGGCCGCGCATTTAGCCAAAGTCGCGCAGTGTGTGGTTGTGTCGGTTGAGTATCGGATCGCTCCTGAATATCCCTCTCCTGCCGCGGTTGAGGACTGTTATGCCGCGCTCAAGTGGTTGGCGACACATACGAGCGAACTTGGGGTTGATCTGTCGCGGATTGCCATCGGCGGAGCAAGCGCCGGCGGCGGTGTGGCGGCGGGCCTGGCACTATTGACTCGCGACCGGGCTGAAGTCGAGCTCGCCTTTCAACTGCTTATCTATCCCATGATCGATGATCGAAACATCGCTCCCGCTAGCGAGACGCGGCCTGACACCTATGTGTGGACTCGGGAAAACAATCTCATGGGCTGGCGGGCCTATCTTGGGTGTGAGCCCGGCGGAGACGATGTGTCGCCTTATGCCGCTGCCTCTCGGGCCACCGACCTGAGCGGTTTACCTCCCGCCTATATTCCAGTAGGCGAACTGGACTTATTCTTAGACGAGAACATCGATTACGCCCAGCGTCTGCTTGCGGCCGGAGTCCCGACTGAACTGCACGTGTATCCGGGCGCCTATCACGGCTTCAACGGTATTGCGCCCCGTGCCGACATCGCCCAGCGTTTTAATACTGGGCGCGATAACGCACTCAAGCGAGCGCTCCAGCGCTAAATCGAAAGACAAGCTATTGGGCAAGCTCGGTGCTCTTGCCTAATAGCTTGACAATGTCTTCCGGTATTCGAAGCATCGACAGACCCGACAACGAAGGTAAGGCCATGAGCATCACGCCGGGAAAAGACAACGTCTTTGAGGATTTGGGATTTGACGCGGAAGAGGCGGCTAATTTAAAAGTTCGTGCCGACTTAATGCTCGACATACGGCAATATGTTCAAGATCACGGCTGGACCCAGGCCGAAGCTGCGGCCTTCTTCGGTGAGACTCAGCCCCGCATCAGTAATTTTATGAAGGG
>CAUZQN010000043.1:0-10036 GCA_963581605.1 uncultured Binatia bacterium (SeqCode) | reverse complement strand
AGAACGGGGGCGAAAAGTGGCGGAGCGGATCTGTTCCTGTCTCATCAGAATTTGGCTGACATAAAGCCGGGTCACTACATACGGGCGATACTCGCGCTGTATCAGGCGAAACGGACCCATATTATAGGCCGCCAATGCGGTGGGCAGATCGGAAAAGCGGGTCAGCATAGTCTTCAGATACAGGATACCGCCGTACACGAGAAAAGGAAGTTGCTGAGCATCCCGCGACAACCCCACTTCTTCCAGTGCAATCGGTTTAATCTGAAGGGGTCCGCGACTATCCCCTTTGCCAATCCGAAAAGGATCTGTTGGATGGCTCTCCTGGACCAGGACAGCGAGCACTAAAGCCTCATCGACCTCAAGCTGTTTGGCGAGACAGCGCGTATACCCCTCCAAAGTCAGAGGGGACTGACCCGAGGCAGGGAGCTTCGGTACAGCCATTCCCTCTATTTCTTTTCGTTCCTCTTGGAGCATGCCTAGACCGGCAGGGCGCAACGGGGCCGTATCCTGTTGCACTGCAAGAGAAGAGAGTCCTTGTAGTGCCAGCACTAGAACAAGGCAACGAGAGAGAAGTGGACCGGTGGAAAAGCTGGAAGCAGCCATAGCGCTACACCCCTTTAGAATAAATATAACCTTTTCCAGGCGGAGAATGAAAGTCTTGGTTTCAATACAGCATCAAGACCAACGGGGCGAATCGTCGTTAGTAAGTCTATCGGTTGTACGTGAGCCCGCAGGCCGAGCGATTATCGCCGTAGCCGTGCTGCCTGATCCGTCGTGGCTTTCTCACTAAAAGATCTACTGATCCCGTGGCCCGTGTGTATGGCGGCTTGGCTATAACGAAAACCACATTGTCTCGGGAAGAAAACGGTCGGCAATGTTGAGGTAGGTCTGCTTATTCATGATCCAGGCGGTAAAAGGTTGGGCGCGCGGTGTCATGAAAAAAGCGAGCAAGCTCGCCGCGGTCATCATCAGCGAGGTACGTGCATTATTGAAATCTGCGATTTTGAATGCCGTGCCAAACGAGCTTTTGAGCCGCGTATTGAGAAAATCTACGCTAAACAGCTCGTCGAGCAGCAGATGCAGGATATAGCCGAAAAGGATGAAGAAGCCGATCGACCAGGCGAATAAGGCGTTGAGGTCAAACACAGAGTAGCTGAGACTCGTGGCCAGGAAGCAGAAAAAGAAGGCGGCGACAAGTGAATGAAAGATACCGCGGTGGATGGTGAGCTGGGCAAACAGGCGACAGGCCAGGTAGCGTATCGCCCCATACGACACAGCCCAGACCAGCCAGAGTTCGATGATGGAATAATGGGCCGCCCGGTTGAAGGCAACTAAAAATGCAAACACGATGGCCAACGCAGTAAACATCAGCTTGGTCGGACTGGAGTGGTCGAGATCAACGTCCGGCAGCAGGCCGCCAATGGTGCCGACTGCGGATAATGTCACGACCTCTTGGGGATCGCTCATCCCAGCCCCCAAGCACACCGTTGCCAGCAGGCCGCTGCCAACCGCCGCGACGGCGAGATGGGTTTTAAAATTAGCCATACGATGCTACCAACCCTGTACCGCTGTTCTCTCTAGCATTGGCTAGGCCTAGCATAGGCGAGGCAGATTGGTCAGTGGGTGTCTATCTTTCTAATCCCGAGTTGTCGATCATGTAGACGGGAAAGCAAAACCTGAGAACTCAGGGCTCCAAGCAAAGCCAGAAACATATCCCACTGCGTATCCCACACATCGCCCTGCGTACCGAGAAATGCCTCCGCACTTTCCTCACCAATGAGAGCGACCCACCATAGAAGGATAAGCGGTTCTCTACCCTGGCCTGAGGGTGTAGTTGCAAAACTCATGCGTGATCGGGCTGGGGCAAAGAGGCAGCATGCTGTCGGCTCAGAGGGAGCCGGTCGATCACGTCTGTAAGAAACTCCGCATACACGGCTGCTTCAGGGTAACCTGGAGCGCGCTCCAGGCCGGACTCTTGCTTGGATATCTCAAAATTATAGACGCGCAGCAGCCAGAGCGCCTCGTACAAGACAAAGATCTCTGACTGGACGATCTCAGTCCCACTCGGACCATAGCCGTCAACAAAGACGCGAAATAAAGCGGGTTCGTGGTTGAGCTGCCCGCGGCCATCCTTGGCCGTCCAATACTTCATTTTCACAAAATCGAGGGGAGCTGCATCCACGACTGCATTATCCCAATCAATGACGGCAGTGAGATGCCCATCCTGCACCAAAATATTGCCTGGAGAAAAATCGTTATGGATAAGACACGGAGAGTAGGGAGTACTAGACGGAATCGAGATCGTTCCTAGAGCAGCAGTCAGAGAACGGCTTAGTCGGCCTTGAACATCCGCAACTTCCTTGTCCAGCGCGGCTCGAAAGCGATCAGGCCAGTGTACGGGTATTTTTCCAAGAGCTAAAAAATCGGCATAGAATGCCTCAAACTGCACGCTATGGATGCCGGCGAGTGCTTGTCCGGCCAAAAAATACAGCTGCGGCGTCGGCTGGTTCCAGAGCGGCTCGCCGTTAATCCACTCGTACACAAAATAGGGATGCGGCAGACACTGCCGGGTCCAGTCAAAAGCCAATCCGTGAGGCTCGATGCCATTCCCGTTTCGGCCCACACCCTGTTTCTCAGTAAGGATGTGAGCCAGCGCGGTTGCTTTTTCCGCATCATTTTTTTCGGAATTGTCTGGATCAAGCAGCCAGCTTATGAACACTTCTTTGATGAGCTCAGGTTCATAGCGATAGACGTGTTCTTGGGTGCGTATGCGTAGACCATATAAATGATCTCCCACTTCGATTTTAAGAATGGTATTGATATTGCCTGACAACGTTTCACATACGCGCAGTGGCTGATCTCCACTAATCGGGGCAAATATCTGTCTCAGCTGCTGCGCAGTAATCATTTGTCTCTCAACGAGTCTCCACACGTTTCTCCAAAGACCTGCTTAGAACCACTAACAAAACTTCTCGGAGCAAGTTTTCAGTACCCCGGCCCTCCTCCTGGATTCCCGTTTCCACGGGAATGACAGTCTTTTTTTGTCATACCTGCGAAAGCAGGTATCCAGGCCTACGGGACAAGACGGAGTTTCGTTAGGCGCTCTTAATCAACAACGGCGGCCAGGACGAGATCCGACAAGCGTTGGAAACGATCCATGCTGTATGATTCTTCTAAGGCCCCAGAGGTCAGACAGACAAAGGTCACATCACGCTCTGGATCGATCCAGAACAAGGTAGAACCCGCTCCGACCCCTCCAAAGGTGCCAGGCGAGGCCATGCTGCCAAGATACGTAGGACAAATGCCTGTTCCTCGCATAAAGAAGCCGAGTCCGAGAAACGCGGGAAACTCGTCCCAGCCGCGCATCTCTCTGGCATAGTTCCACAGATCATTGGGCTGCAAGCCGGTATGGTTTGTTGCCGCCAAGCGAACAATGGCAGGTGATAAAATCCGTGCACCATCCAGCTCTCCGCCCCGGCGGAGCATTTCAGCAAAGCGGAAGAGATCGCTCGCTGTCGCTACCCCACCGCCGCCCGGAATCTCGGCATCTGCCTGGAGCAGGGTATTAAAGCCTTCGATTGCTTCCGGAGGAAACAGTCCTTCGCGGCGGTCGCGGACAACAATAGGGACTCTTCGCGCGGCAAGATCGGACCGTACGCCGAGGGCCGTATCTTTCATGCCCAGGGGGGTAAAAATATCATCTGCGAGTATTTGCCGCAGTGAACGCTCTCCCCCATCAAGACGCCGGACAACTTCACCCAAAATGGAGTACGCGGTGATTGGGCTATAACTCACTGTCTCTCCCGGTCTGGCATCAAGCCCTTGGTCGCAGATAGCAGCAACGACTGCTTCAAGGTTGCCCAGCAGTTCCTGCGGGACGGGGGGAAAACCGGCCGACATGCCGGCGGTATGGGTGAGGAGCTGAGCAATGGTGACACGGTGTTTTCCCTTGCTGGCAAATTCGGGAATGATTTCGGCAACCCGTGTAGTCAGCGCCAATTCGCCCCGATCAACACACGCAAAGATCGCTGTTGCTATAATCGGCTTGGTGACCGAGAACAGACAAAACACATCGTCCGTTCGCGTAGTCCGCCCACTGGCCCGTTCGGCAAAACCAACGGCCTCATGCAGTCCGACCTTGCCGCCCCGGGCGACAATAACGACCGCCCCGTCGTATTGCTCCCGTTCAATATCTCTCTTGATGCTGGTAACGAGATGATCGATCCGCCTTGGGTCGAACCCACATTCTGAAGGGTGAACTGTTTCCATGCGCCTGCCTCCTTATGGGATACTGGTCAGGAGCATAGCGCTATGTATGCCGAGGCGTAAAGAGAAAAGAGTTTGCTTAGAATGATCGAAGCAGGCTTGTACGATATTCGCCGCCTTTGTACAAGGATTGAGGCTCTTATGAGGAGAGCCGTCACTTCTATAGACAGAAATGAAGACGGGGAGAGAGAATGGCTGATACAAAAATTGCCCCCTATGGTTCATGGAAATCGCCCATTACCTCAGACCTCATCGTTGCTGGGACGGTGGGGTTGGGACAGGTCCGGCTGGACGGGGAGGATGTGTATTGGATTGAACAGCGTCCCACAGAAGGCGGACGGAATGTGGTGGTTCGGCGGACGCCGGATGGCAAGATAACCGATAGAACTCCTGTGCCGTTTAATGCTCGGACACGAGTCCATGAGTACGGCGGCGGGGCGTATGTGGTACACGACGGGGCGATCTATTTCTCCAATTTCGCGGACCAACGCTTGTACTGCCAGGTCGGGCAGGTAGAACCGCAAGCACTGACGTCTGGGGCAGCGTTGCGTTATGCGGACGCTGTTGTAGATTCAAGTCGTAATCGTTTGATTTGCGTGCGCGAAGATCACCGCACTGAGGGGCAAGAAGCGCTGAATACGGTGGTGAGTATTGATCTGACGAATGGGGAAGAGACCGTCTTGGTTTCTGGGAATGATTTCTACTCAAACCCACGCCTGAGCCCTGATGGCTCACAGCTCGCCTGGCTGACCTGGAAACATCCGAATATGCCGTGGGACGGAACAGAGCTATGGGTCGGTAAAATCCCGGCCGATGGTTCATTAGCCGAGAGTGCTCATATTGCTGGTGGGGACACAGAATCCGTTTTTCAGCCGGAATGGTCTCCTTTTGGCATTTTGTATTTTATCTCTGACCGCTCCGGCTGGTGGAATCTGTACCGGCTGCGTAACGGCAATATTGAGGTCTTGTGTGAAAAGGACGCCGACTTCGGCCGCGCCCAGTGGGTGTTTGGCATGGAGACGTATGCCTTTGTCTCTGCCAGCCAGATCATCTGCACCTACACTGAAAACGGTAGCTGGTATATGGCCAGCCTCGATCCTGGGACACTCCGATTCGATCCTATTGCACTGCCGTATACCGAATTAGGCGGTGTCCAGGTCAAATCAGGAAACGTCTTTTTCCTGGCTGGATCGCCGACCGAACCGATTTCTATCGTCCGGCTGGATCTGGAAACACAACACACGACTGTCCTGCGTCGCTCCAGTGAGCTCACTCTTGCGCCAGGCTGTCTCTCCGCACCCCAAGCGGTCGAGTTCCCGACTGAGCAGGGCCGGACTGCCTACGGACTTTTTTACCCGCCGAAGAATACTGACTTTTGTGCACCAGAAGATGAACGCCCACCTCTACTAGTGAAAAGTCACGGCGGGCCGACGGCGGCTGCTCAGACTGCCTGTGATCTACGCATTCAATACTGGACGAGTCGTGGCTTTGCTGTCATGGATGTGAACTATGGCGGCAGTAGTGGCTATGGTCGCGCCTATCGACAACGTCTGAACGGGCAGTGGGGCATTGTTGATGTTGACGACTGTGTGAACGGCGCACGCTTCCTTGTCGCGCGCGGCGATGTGGATGGCACGCGTCTCACCATTACTGGGGGGAGTGCTGGGGGGTATACGACTTTATGTGCGTTGACTTTCCGCGACACTTTTCAGGCTGGGGCGAGTCATTATGGTATTAGCGATCTCGAAGCCCTAGCCCAGGATACACACAAGTTTGAGTCCCGCTATGAAGAAAGCTTGGTCGGCCCATACCCGGAACGACAAGACCTGTACCGGGAGCGTTCACCCATACACTTTACGCATCAGCTCTCGTGCCCATTGATTATCTTTCAAGGCTTGGAAGACAGGATTGTACCACCCAACCAGGCAGAGCTCATGGTCTCCGCGCTACGTGCAAAAGGGCTAGCGGTCGCCTATGTGCCGTTTGAGGGTGAACAGCATGGTTTTCGCAAAGCGGAAAATATCAAACGCGCACTTGATGGAGAGCTATATTTTTACTCCCGAATCTTTAATTTTAGGCTTGCTGATGCAGTTGAACCTGTCGCGATTGAAAATTTGCCAGATTGAAAAACGACAGGCTTTTCCAAATAGGCTTGAGTTGGTCTATTGGCAAAGAAAGGCTTTTCACAGCAGGAGGGAGGGCGATGTTACCGCCTCAACGGCTTTTCCAACGGTAGAATCCACTCCGCGTGCCCCCACCAAGGATAGACAACCTGGCTGAGATCAACTGCCGGGTCAATAAGATACTGCGCTTCGCGTCCATTCAGCGCGGCGGTGATCCGCGCACGAATCTCAACGTCGCCATAGCCGTCCGCCTGTAGTTGCTGTTCTAAGTAATGGGCAAACTGCACGATCATATGCGGGCGAGAGAGCATGTGGATCAGTTGTATCCGCGTCAGGTGCTGGCGGGGGTTGAGCTGCCATTCGTTTCCGGTTGCAGGGTCAGTTACTACAAAAAGGCCTTCAGCCTCTTTTTGACGCAGCATCATATGCCAGGCAAAATTATGCCCCTCCTCCGTCCAGTGGACATTGCCCGGAATCATAAAATGGCGGAAGGGCAGGAGGAGTTGAATCGCAACCCAAAGGCCGAGGAAAACGAGGGTCCCTTGCTGACGACCGGTCAAACGTATTAAGGGGGGCGCTTGCGCCTGTGGCGCTGGTTTTTTCTGAAACGGCTCATCAAGATGATACGCTATGACACCGACACCGAGTGCACCGATACCCGCCCGCACCCAGGAAAACTGCCAGGTAATCGCCCCGCTCAAGAGACCAAGCAGGCCGCCAAAAGTTAGACGCTGAACCCGTGGGGTGAAGCCCCGTTTGAGGTCGGACAGCACCCGACGTGGCCAGTCTGGTGCAAAGAAGATGGGCGTGGCGGCAATCATCAGCCAGGCAAAAATACCAACCCCAAACAAACGCACATTCGTGAAGTGAAAAAACAGTGCCACGGCATAACAAAATACGCGCGTACGACGGTTGAGCAGAAAAAAGACTGCGGTCAGATCAAACAGCAACGATCCATACGTCATGCCCCAGACGACACTCTCGTAGTTGAAAAGCGGACCGATGACGGGGATCGCCGCCCGCTCCGCCAGCCAGGTGCGGAGCGGCTCGCCTTGCAGCCAGTCGGGATTGATCTTGGCTAAGCCGCCAAAGAAATATGGGACGCCAATTTGAAATCGCAGCAGCCACAGCGCCCAGGCGGGAACCGTGTTGCTGCGTCTGTCCGATTTACGCAAGACATCGAGTGAAAAAGTGCACTGCGCTGGTACAAAGATCATGAGAAAAGAGAGTAGGCAGACTAGGTAGAGGTGATTGATATACAGCGCCTTCTCTAACAAAAACAGATACGTCCAAAGAACAAAGAAGAGGCTTGCACTCAGCCGATAAAAAAGTCCGCAGGCCGCACACGCCGCGAGCAGTCCCAGAGCATAGATGTGGAGGGTCATCCACTCTGCCGGCCAGGGATGAATAAAATCAAACGGCCAGTACGTGAAATAGAACTCTTTATCTGAGTAATATAGGCCGACCATATTCTTGTGGGTGAACTCGGAGGCCTCCCAGACCATGATGGCGTAAAAAACGATTCGAAAGTAAACGAGGCTAGCGGCATCTACAGGAGTGAAGAGTGCCGTTACGATCCGTTGGTGGCGCGGCTGTTGATTGGAGCGTGAGTTACTTTGCATGAGCGTGGCTCATCCTTCGACGGGCTCAGGACGAGCGAGAGTAGAGACGGGCAGGCGAGGTACGGAACGCTGTTTCCTACTTCAGGATGAATTCAACCACTGCCCCGCCACTCCCGTATAAGGGTCCGTACGCGTGGACGTTCGCGCTCTTGAACCTGCCGCCCAGCGCGCCTAACACCCAGGCCGCATGTTTAAAGCCCATGTCTGCCTTGCCTTGGGTGGCAAAACCGGGAAGTGCCGCATACAGCCCTTTGACATCTCCGCTCGTCATGAGCTTGAGAATCTTTTTATTCCAGCGGTCGTATTTGGGCGCAGCGATTTTATCTTTCGCAATATCAATGACGCCGCGAAAGAGCGCACCCGAAAAATTCCCTACCCCAACCACGGCTACACGCTTCCTCTGTTTACTGGCTTGGGTTGCAGCCGTGCGGCCGAGTTTCTCGGTCAGAGCGAAGTCGTGATACAGATTGTTTGAAGCCAGAACCATCGGGATCTTGCCGCCTGGATTGAGAAAGTTGGCCGCCACAATAGTCCCTGTATCAATGGGAAAACTGTCATAATTGACGGCCTTAGACTTGACCCCGATTTTGCTTGTTGCAGCCACACACGCGTGTGCCAGCTTGGTGTCAATCTTGAGGTCGTAGGGCAGCTCGCCGTATTCGTGCCAGTTTTCGTCAACGTGCAGCCCGGCCACGCGTGGCCGCGTTTGCCACAGTTGGTCTAAGACCGCGATCCACTGGGTCGAATACAACAGGATCACATGTGGTTTTGATGCCACAAGCGCCTCGCCTGCGGCTTGCATGCCCGCGGCGATCTTGCCCCAGGGTTTGTTGTCACGTCTGACATACGGGAGCGGTGAGCCCGGCACCAAAAAGGCGGAAACTATAGCCATCGTATTGCCCTTCTAATGATGCGGCGGCTAGGCGGCTCGGTTCCAGGTCTTTCGTGGCGCGGGATTGCGGCGGGCGCGGTTGGTCTTTTGGAGGTTCCACTCCATAACGGCATTGCCGGTTCCAATCACCGTTCCATAGCCGTGCAGCTCGGCGGGAATATTCGGATAACCCATAGCCGCAAACATCCAGGTGAACGCCCCTGACTTGACCTCAGCAAACGCCTCATCAATGAACTGGGGTAGGAGGCGGAAGACTTCTTTGGTTTTACCTTGGCGCAAGAGCTCGATGATGCGCATATCCCACTGATAGCCGGACAGACTCTCGGGATGCTCCTGGGACATATCTTCCGGAATGGCCGGCTCTTCATGAAAATGCCAGTGACACAACGTGTTAGACGCCAGTAGCACTGCTCGCCGTCCGGTCTTTTCGATGGCTTTGCGTGTGGCTTTGCCGAGCGTGTCCATTTCTTCAAGCCCTTCTTGGGTTGACAAATAATAGGGCGAATTATTCGCTGACAGACCGACAACGGGAATATCCCACTGCGGCCGGATCATATGCAGAGTAGTAATAGTGCCGTAATCCACCCGAAAGTTCGGGTTGCGCATCATCTTGGTGTACAGCCCCCGTTTGGCTCCTTCTGTGCAACAGGCTTCCGCTAGTTCAACATCCACGTCCAACTCAAAGGTATAGCGAAAGATGTTGGGGAAAATCGGGTCCACCGACTTTCCGCACAGACGGTGTACGCCGAGAAAGTGATGACCCTGCTGCGTAATCCAATGTGGAGAGTGGACGAGCAGGACATCCGGCTTCAACGCTTCGATGCTTTTCCGCGCCCGCTCATAAGCCCAACGCAACTGTTCCCAACCACACTGTGACTTGGGTTCATTCTGAGGCGGATTCTCTCCATACACTAAATGGGGCGGATGCGGAGCGAGAAAACCAGCAACGATTTCACCTTTTTTGTGTATCTTTGACATGATGTCCTCCGTACAAGCTGCTCTCCCAAAAGATTCTTACAGCTTGAGACATACGTTGCGCAACTCAGTATAAAATTCAAGTGAATGCACTCCGCCTTCCCGTCCAATGCCTGATTGCTTAGCTCCACCAAAAGGGGTGCGAAGGTCGCGTAAGA
>CAUZQN010000042.1:0-10145 GCA_963581605.1 uncultured Binatia bacterium (SeqCode) | reverse complement strand
CTCCAGATATATACTAGCTGACCCGGTGGCGGCACAAGATGCAGGAAACCGGTAGCACTGAGGTGACGGAAAATGAAAGTCGAAACCCATCTTCCGCTTGGCAAAGTCGACCCTGGACTGCGAGAGCCCGACGTCACGCTTGATCTGTCCAGCGTGTTTGATGCAGCACGTATGTTGGACGACGTCGGCTATGACGGCATGGTCCTCACCGAAACCAAAGAAGATCCGTTCATGGTGCTGAGTCTTGCCGCTCAGGCGACAAAAATGATCAGTCTCACCACGGCAGTAGCCTTGGCCTTCCCGCGTAGTCCGACGGTTACCGCCATGTCGGCGTGGACTCTGCAGCGACTTTCTCAGGGCCGTTTTATTCTCGGTCTCGGTACCCAGGTCAAAGGGCATATTCAGCGCCGCTTTGGTGTCCCGTGGTCTGCACCGGGTCCGTGGATGCGAGAATATGTCCAAGCCGTTCGGGCGGTGTGGGACTGCTGGCAAAATGGCACCCCGCTCGACTTTCACGGCCAGCATTACGATCTGACGCTGATGGTGCCGCTGTTTAACCCTGGTCCGATTGAGCATCCGCATATTCCTATCCATCTTGCCGCAGTAAACCCATATATGTGCCAGATTGCCGGTGAGGTTGCCGACGGCATGCGCCCGCATCCGATTTGCACCCGGAACTATCTCCAAGACGTCATGCTGCCGGCTATTCGAAAAGGAGCAGGTAAAGCAGGACGCTCAGCTGACCGGCTTGAGGTCTGCGCCAGTCCATTGCTCATCACCGGCCCAAACGAAGAAGCGCTCGAACAGCGCAGACGCAACGTACGAGCGCGCATTTCCTTCTATGCTTCGACGCGCACCTATAGAGCGGTGTTCGAACACCACGGCTGGGGCGACCTCGTCCCGGAGCTGTCTCTCCTCTCCCGCCAACAGCGCTGGGAAGAAATGCCGCAGCAGATTACGGATGACATGCTAGAAACTATTGCCGTTGTCGGCACCTATGACCACATCGCCGAGCGGGTGTGGAAGCGCTATGAAGGGCTGGCGACACGCATAGAGTTCAGCATTCCAGTTGATGGGCCAGCCGGCCGAGAGCAGTTGCAGACGTGTGTCCGGGATATTCAGCGGGGGTTTCCCGAGTCTTAGCGTTTTTCACACGCTGCGATCCCCCTCTCCCTTGCCTTGAGCTGGGATAGAATATATCCGCATACTATAAGACAAAACGGTCATTTCTTGACATTATCCATGAATTTGGAGGGATATCCGTATGCCACATAACCTTTTCAATTCTCTACAAACGTTTACCACCGCGGCTGGGAAGACGAGCCAGTTGTACTCGTTGCCCCAACTTGAAAAAGAGGGCGTGGGTCCGATTTCTCGGCTTCCAATCAGCATACGCATCGTTCTCGAATCCGTGCTGCGCAACTATGACGGACAAAAGATCACCGCAGACGACGTGCGCACTTTGGCCAATTGGGGGCCGACACAGACCCGGACGGCGGAAATTCCCTTTGTTGTTGCCCGGATTATCCTCCAGGACTTTACGGGCGTTCCGCTGTTGGTCGACCTGGCAGCCATGCGCTCGGCAGTAGTCCAACTGGGCAAGGACCCCAAAATGATCGAACCCTTGGTGCCCGTAGACCTAGTGGTCGATCACTCTATCCAGGTCGATTATTCCGGGACTGCCAACGCACTCCAGCGCAATATGGAGATCGAGTTTGAACGCAACCGTCCGCGCTACCAATTCCTTAGATGGGGCATGCAGGCCTTTGAGAGCTTTCAGGTTGTTCCACCAGGGATCGGCATTGTCCATCAGGTCAACTTGGAATACTTGGCCAAGGGCGTTCTCAGTAGAGACGGAGTGTCCTACCCAGACACGCTCGTCGGAACGGACTCGCATACAACCATGATCAACGGCCTCGGCGTGGTCGCTTGGGGTGTGGGCGGTATTGAGGCGGAAGCCGGCATGCTCGGCCAACCCGTATATTTCCTGATGCCCGACGTCGTCGGCATGCACCTGACCGGCAGCCTGGCTGAAGGCGTTACCGCAACCGACCTCGTCTTGCACTGCACCGAGATGCTGCGTCGAGCCAAAGTTGTAGGCAAATTCGTCGAGTATTTTGGCGACGGAGCGGCCGCATTAGCTCTGACCGATAGGGCCACGCTTGCCAATATGGCGCCTGAATATGGCGCGACCATGGGCTTTTTCCCGGTTGATGAAGAAACGTGTATATACCTCACCGCCACCGGCCGGACCGACGAGCAAGTCGACGCATTCCGCAGCTATTTTCAGGCTCAGCATATGTTCGGCATTCCGCGCAGGGGCGAGGTTGAGTACAGCCAGGTCATCGAGCTCAATCTGGCCGACGTTCAGCCAGGCCTGGCCGGCCCTCGCCGTCCGCAAGATCGGATTAACCTGCCAGACATCAAAGGCAGGTTTCGGGACCTGCTGACCATGCCTCTCAATGAAGGCGGCTTTAATGCAGATCAGAATACACTGGACCAGCGGTATGCCATTCAAAACGGGCAAAACGGGAAAGACACCGATTTGAGCGATATCGGCCATGGTGACATACTCATCGCGGCCATTACTTCTTGCACCAACACCTCGAATCCCAGCGTCATGTTGGCGGCAGGACTGCTGGCCAAAAAAGCAGTCGAGCGCGGATTACGCGTGAAGCCTACGGTCAAAACCTCACTTGGCCCAGGCTCACGTGTTGTAACTGAATATTTGGAGAAAACCGGCCTGCAGGAGTATTTGAACCAAGTCGGCTTTCAGACGGTTGGTTATGGCTGCACGACGTGCATCGGAAACTCCGGACCGCTCAATCCGGCCATAGAAGAGACAGTGACGCAAAACAATATCGTGGCCGCCAGTGTCCTGAGCGGCAACCGGAACTTTGAGGCGCGGATACACCAGAATATTCGCGCCAACTTCCTGATGAGCCCCCCGCTCGTGGTATCTTTTGCCCTGGCAGGCCGCGTTGATATTGACTTATCCAAGGAGCCGCTGGGTAAGGACAAAGACGGGAGTAAGGTATATCTGCGCGATCTGTGGCCGAGCATGAGTGAGATTCAGGACCTCATGTCCTCGGCTCTTGATCCTGAAACATACCGCAGCCTGTACACCGATTTTGAGGAACACAACCCGTTATGGAATGCCATCCCGAGCTCGACTGGCGCTGTGTACGAATGGGATGCGGAGTCCACATATATCCAGGAACCGCCCTTCTTTGAGTCCTTCGATCTCCAGCCTGGAACTATCCAGGGCATCAGCGGCGCACGTCCGTTAGCGTTGCTGGGCGACTCTGTCACCACTGACCATATTAGCCCCGCCGGAGCGATTAAGCCTGACTCACCAGCCGGAATATACCTGCAGGGACGCGGCGTTGAAGTTAAAGACTTCAATAGTTACGGCTCACGACGCGGGAATGACCACATTATGACCCGAGGCACGTTTGCCAATGTGAGAATCAAGAACCTCATGCTGCCCGGTGTCGAAGGCGGCGTGACGCACTATCACCCAGACAACGGCGGTAGTGGTGAACGAATGGCCATCTACGACGCGGCCATGAAGTATCAGGCCAACGGGATACCGTTGATGGTACTGGCCGGTCAGGAGTACGGCACAGGCAGTTCACGCGACTGGGCCGCCAAAGGCACCCAGCTACTGGGCGTGAAAGCCGTTGTGGCTCAGAGCTTCGAGCGCATTCACCGCAGTAATTTAGTGTTTATGGGTGTGGTGCCGTGTCAGTTTAAGGATGGCACCAGCGTCCAGTCGCTGAATCTCGATGGCAGTGAAACCTTCGATCTGGTCGGCCTGAATGATGATCTCCAACCGCGCCAAGATGCCCGCCTGGTTGTCCATCGGGCGAATGGACAAACTAAAGAAGTCCAGGTCACGGTACGCATAGATACGCCCATCGAGGTCGAGTACTACCGCCATGGCGGTATTCTGCCGTACATCCTGCGACAGTTGGTCGCGTAGCCGATTCCGCTTGCACTTTGCACGTTTGCTTCCTATGATCTCGGGCCATATATGGCCGCACGGTTTCTTGCTCTCCTGCTGATTCCCTTTCTCCTCTTTTCGACCTCTCTGTCGCCAAGTCGGGCTGAAGACGATTTGATGGACCGGTATGTATCCTTACCGGGTTCCTTTTCCTTCGTACGCCGTGCCCCGGAGGAAACCGTAGCAGGCAAAGTCGTGCTGACACTCTTCGAGGACTTCATATGTCCACATTGTTATCAGGTCTTCACGGAACTCGTCCCCGCACTCAAGAAAAAATACCAGAGAAAGCTGGACATCCGTTTTCGTGGCATCCCTTTTGTGCATGCTTCCTCCAATATCCCGGCACGCGCCTACGCGATTGCCCACGAGTTCGGGCTGCATGAAGAGATGCAACAGGCGCTCTTTCATGTCCGTTTTGAGGAAGACATTGATACCACAAGCAGGTCCGGCATCACCCATGTAGCCAACAGTATCGGTCTCGATCCCGAATTACTGCTGACCCGGCTGGATGCGGGCGGAGGCAAAAACGAGGTCGAGCAGACAATCGCCCTGGGGCAGCGCTATCACCTCGATTCTGTGCCGAGCCTCATCTTTGACGGTTGGATACGGGTCAATGACCTGTCGGTCCAAAATATTGAAACAATTATTGATGGGTTACTAGAGCGGAAGCAGGCGACACGCTAAACTCAGAGTACACCAGAGGACAGGTGACCGGGGGTCGACACAATACTGCACCAAAAGAGGGCTGAAGTATGAGTGATACAGAGCGCGGCTATCTCTACGAACTCGGGGAGCAAATCATTGCCCGACGCAAGCTCGTCTTGCTCTTCGTCATTGTGGCGACCTTGATTTTTGCTTCTTTTGCCGTTCAGCTTGACTTAGTCACCCGGTTCGACGAACAACTACCCGAGAACCATCCTTTCATTCAGGTGCATAAGGAGTTCGCCCCGACCTTTGGCGGTGCCAACACCATTATGCTGATGTTGGAGGTCAAAGAAGGCACCATATTCACGAAAGAAACGCTGACCAAGATATTCCATATGACCCAAGCCTTGGAACGCGTATACGGCGTAAATAATGAATTGGTCAACTCTATTGCCCACCGCACCAATCGCCGCGTGATCATGAAAAGTGGCGGCATGCAGGAAGTCCTGCCGGTCATGGAACGGGCACCCCAGACCGAGGAAGAAGTTGAGCAAATACGCCGTATCGTGCATTCTGCGCGCAATTTATACGGTGTGCTCGTCTCGCTGGATGAAAAAGCAGCTGTGCTGAGTGCCGCCTTTATCGAGCAGCGACTCGATTATCGGCGTCTATTTGATGAAGTCCAACGCTCGGTGGTTGACCCCTTTGAAGATGACAACACAAGGATCTATATGGCTGGCCAACCCGCCTTATACGGCTGGGTGTATTTCTACGCCAAGCAGGTCTATCTCATCTTTCTCGCCACCACCGTCCTGATGTGGCTGCTGTTGTACTGGTATTTCCATGATATACGGGGTGCGCTACGGCCCACGTTGACCGGTGTGATCTCAGCCATTTGGGGGTTGGGCTTTATCAAGATGATAGGCTTCAGCCTGGACCCGCTCACCCTCGTCATTCCATTCTTCATTACGGCCCGGGCGGTGAGCCATTCAGTCCAGATGCACGAACGGTATTACGAAGAATACCGCAAGGCGAATTGGCAAAAAGAGCCGGCGATTGTCGCTTCGTTCGCCGAACTCTTCGTTCCAACGCTGTCGGGTATCCTGACCGATGCCCTCGGCCTGCTCGTTATCGTGTTCGTCCCCATCGTGCTGTTGCAGAAGCTCGCCATTAGTGCCGCAGTCTGGATACTCGCTATCACGGTGAGCGAACTCCTGCTGAACCCGATTGTGTATTACTATTTACGCGCGCCTGAGATTGAGGTCGTGGAACGGCGCGAAAACGGGATCTTCAAACGAATTATTGCCACTATAGCGCACTTTCTGGTCTCTCCGCTGGGCAAAGGAGTGACGCTTGCAAGCTGGGGCATTGTTCTGGTCGTGAGTGTCTACTTCTGGCAAAACCTGGTGATCGGGGATCCTACGGCGGCCACCCCGCTCCTGTATCCCGACTCGCCCTACAACGCCGCCCACGCGCGCATTCAGGAGACATTCGGTGGAGTCGAACGGCTCATGGTCGTGGTCGAACGCAAAAAACCTGAGGAAAAAGAGCCGCTGACAGCTGACGGCAAAGAGCTGAACGCGCTCCAGCGGTTTCGCCTCCAAGTCCAAGAACCTTCGCTGGCGAATCCTGAGGTCTTGCCCTGGATCGAACAATTTCAGCGCTACCTCGAACGCGATCCATCGGTGGGATTGAGCTTCTCGTTTATAGACATTTTGTCCGTCGTAAACGGGGCCATTCACGAACTTGAGCCGAAATGGGAGGTGCTGCCCCGAACCAATAGTGAGGTCCAACTCCTGCTGGCCTCCTACTTCTTCGGCACCTCGTTCCAGGAAAGTGCGCAGGTCATTGATCACAGGTATCGCTCTGCGCCTATACACTTCTTTCTGACCGACCATCGGGGGGAAACTATTCGGCGGGTTATTCAGCGCGCCCGGGACTATATCGATGCCCACCAAATTGACGCCGCCCAGTTCCGTCTCGCCGGTGGTCCTATCGGTGTGTTAGCCGCAGCCAATGAAGAGCTGTTGGGGAACGACATTCTGGTTAATATTCTCGGTTTTGGCACGATTTTCCTGGTCTTGGTCCTGACCTACCGCTCCATCATGGCCGGGGTATATATGATTATTCCACTCCTTGTCGCAAACGCGATCATTAACGCCTATATGGGCGCCCGAGACATTGGCATCAATATCCACACCCTGCCTGTGGTGACCGTCGGTGTCGGATTCGGCATAGACTATGCCCTGTATGTGGTGAGCCGCATTATCGAAGAGCACCGGCTGGGCAATCCGATTGATGCTGCGGTGGCGATTGCCCTCGCTACTTCTGGAAAAGCCGTGACATTTACCGCCCTGACGATGATCCTGGGCACCCTGTTTTGGACCATGTCTAGCCTACGCTTTAGCGCGGAAATGGGTCTGCTACTGGCGCTGTGGATGGGGGTCAGCTTCTTGGCCACCATGACGCTTTTGCCGGTCCTGGTCGCATTGTTTAAACCGCGTTTTATTACCGCGCAGGCAGCATCCTAAGTCCGCACGGTTCTGACAATCTTCCTGATGGGTGATAAGATAGAATTTATATGGGCGGGAGAAAGCCCCTCCAGGAGGAGGTGGAAAAAGCCTCTCCTGAAACTATTGACGATACACGCCTTCTTTGATCATTCTAATCTAAATACTTAGAGAGGTACTATCATGAGCCGTGCTCCACCGTGTTAGCAATTATGAACCGGGCAGTTATCATCAGACTGCTTTTTTAATGCGAGATGCTTTTCTTTCAGGGGAAGTATCTCAAGGATTACCTTGAAAAAGGAGAGAATTTTATGAAGAAGTATTGGTGGACTAGAATCGCTTGCGCGCTGACGCTCGTAGGCGCGGTCAGTCTCTCGGCCCCGCGCTGGGTGACTGCCGATGTCAATCCCGGAGACACGATAACTAAAGACAATATGGCTGATGCCGGCGAACTCCTTATCCCAGGCATCCAGTGGTTTGTCGAAAACGGCATGCCCATTAGCGTCACCGAGTATAAGAAAGTCAATCTACCTAAACTCTACGCCGAAGCAACGGAAAAATACTCAGGCCAGGTTCAGCTCTCGGCCGACGGCCGGGAAATGTTCAACTACGTGGCCGGTGTCCCGTTTCCGACGATTGATCTCAACGACCCCATGGCCGGGGCGAAGATCATGTGGAACCAGGAGCAGAAACCCGCCTATGTTGACAACGTGGGTACCGAATGGATCGTCGAACTCGTCAATAACCGGGGCGAGATGGAACGTATGTACGGCTCCCAGTTCTGGCGCCGCATGATGTGGACCGGCCGTCTGTACACCGATCCCAAACCGATCGTGCCGAACAACCCGCCGATGCGGTATACGGAGCAGTTTGGTCCGCTCTTTATCCCGAACGACCTCAAGGGCGCGGGCGTGCTCAATACACGTTATCTGCCAACCAACATCCCTGATGACTCGTATATGTATCTGCCTGAGTTGCGTCGTGTGCGTCGTATCAGCGTCGCGAACCGCTCAGACGCCTTCTGGGGTACGGACATGGACTTGGACTCCCTGTGGGGCATGAATTCCAAGCACGCGTACTGGAAGTGGCGCGTCTTGGCTGAAAAGCAAATCTTGGCCCCGGTCCATATGGGCAAATACGGCACCAGGGACGTCTGGTGTGCGCAACCTGACGGCAGAAGCGGCGTGATCGCGGGTATGCCGTGCAACATCAACTGGGAAAAACGCAACGTCTATGTTGTCGAAGGGCTCCCGGTTGCCTACAGCCAGTATGCCTATTCCAAGCGTATCATGTATGTCGACAAAGACTTCTGGGCGATGAACTTCTCCGAGATGTACGACAACGGTGGTGAGCTGTGGAAAATGTGGTTCAATATGTATGAGTATGGCCCGAAACCGTACGAGGGCTATCCGACCAAACCTCTCCGTGGTGGCGCATACAACTACACGGATGACTGGGCCTTTACTCCTCATGGGATGCAGATGGACCTCCAACTTGCTCACTTCACCAAGTGGGATGCGCCGTCCGGCTATGAGAAGAGAGAAGACTGGGTCAACGAGTGGTATTTCAACGAGGACGTTGAAATTAATAGCGCAAGAGCGTTCTCGGTGAACTTCCTCATTCAGAGCGCCCGTTAAACACCAGTGGAGAGGTAACAACCATGTTACCTCTCCACACTCCCAGAACTCGCCATTGACTTTCTCTCCGCTCCTTTTTTTGCTACGGTGTTTGCATTTCATATTTAGAGGAGGAGGAGAATAATGGCGAGTGAACCAGAACAGGCAGAGGATAGCAGTCTTTCTAAAGCGGTGTGGCATTACCTCGGTATTGGGGTACTCTGGCTCTCTTTGTTTATAACCGGCGTCGCCTTTGAGCGCCTGGGGCTAACAACCTCGTTTATGACGGGCCTACTCCCAGGCGAAGTCAACGACCTCAGAACCCAGGTCGCGGAACTTGAGAGCGGCACGAAAGAACTCACCCACAGTAGAGACCGCGCCGCGAAAACCAGAAACACCCTTGAGGTTGAGGTCAGCAAGCTGAGACGGGTACAGCGGGAGCTCGAGGCTGAGATCGATGACTTGAAAACGGCGTCGGCAGCAGCCAGTACGCCCCCAACGTCATAACCAGTAGGCTTCTTGCCGGATTCTTTTAGGTTTCTGTATGATCGAAGTTCAGAACGTTACCAAATATTACGGCCGAATTTGTGCCCTTGATAGCATTTCCTTTGGCGTCAAGAGCGGCGAAATCGTTGGCCTGCTCGGACCAAACGGTTCGGGCAAGACCACGCTGATGCGTATCCTGACCGGATTTTTTCCGGCGACCGAAGGAGCCGTCCGCGTAGCAGGTCTTGATGTGGCAACCTCGTCGCTCGAAGTCCGCAGCCGTATCGGTTATCTGCCGGAAAACGTCGTTCTCTACCCTGATATGTCGGTCCAGGCATTTTTGAACTTCTGTGCCCGGATCAAAATCGAGGGGGTGTCACAGGGTCGGAGTGATGTCGAACGCGTCCTCAGCGCATGCGCGCTTGAAGATATGGCGCGGCGCCAAATCGGGACGCTCTCCAAGGGCTACCGCCAGCGCGTCGGGTTGGCACAAGCGCTGCTGGGCCAGCCGGAGGTCCTCATCCTAGATGAACCCACGATCGGACTTGATCCCAATCAAGTGATCGGCATACGAGAGTTGATCAAAGGCCTCGGCGGTCAGTCGACCGTTCTGCTGTCCAGCCATATCCTGCACGAAGTGGAATTGACGTGTGAACGGGTGATCATCATCGACAAGGGCCGCATCATTGCCGAAGACACGGCTGAAAACCTCAGCGCGCGTATCCAGGGCGCGACAAACGTGCGGGTCCGCGCTGGCGGACCCGCTCAAGACATGCTGGCTGCGCTGCGCGCACTGCATGAAGTCAGCCAGGTCACACAGCAAGACAACGACGGGAAAGACGACAACGGGCAAGAGGATACTGTTTTTACTGTTCGTTCCTC
>CAUZQN010000041.1:0-10220 GCA_963581605.1 uncultured Binatia bacterium (SeqCode) | reverse complement strand
ATGACTGAACTCCCCTCCGACCACGGCCCCCAGTTGAGCGACCTCTTTGGCCGTCCCTAACCGGTCCAGTCGGGCCATCATCGAGTCCTGCAAGGTAGAGGGAATGCTGAGAGCGGATAACGGGCCCGCCAGCTCATAGTGGCTGTTCACAGCTCTCAGCATTCCCGACTCCACAATCATCTTGGTCAACTCTTCCACAAACAGCGGCACCCCATCCGTCTTTGCCACCACCTGCTCGACCATTGCGCTTGGAAACGCTCTGCCTTTGGTTACGCGCTCGACGATGCCTTCCACCTGCGCACGTCCGAGGCGCCCCAGTGTGACCTGGCTCAGATACGAGCGCGTCCCCCAGGGCGGTGTCAACTCGGGCCGGAAGACGAGCAGCGCCAGCATACGTGCCGTGGGCACGTAGTCGAGACACAGGGTCAAGAACTCCAACGTGGACGGATCGGCCCAGTGCAGGTCTTCCCACGCAGTGTACACCACGTTCTCGTCTGCCTCCTCAAAGAGCCACCGGGCGAGCGCTTCGAGCGTCTTCTCTTTCTGTTTCTGCGGGCTGAGCGTAAGCGGTGGCAGGCTCTCGGGAGGCGGCAGCGACAACAGCGCGGCAAACAGCGCCAGTGTGTCGGCCTGGGGGAAATCATACCGTGACAGGGTCTGCTCTAGCTTCTCCAGCTTCACCGCCGGCGCATCGTCCCGGGCAAACTGCAGCACCCGGTGCAAGCGCTCGATCACGGGATACAGCGCGCTGTTCTGGTAATAGGGCGAACACCGAAACTCGATCCGCGTAGCGCCCTCCTGAATCACCCGCTCTTTGAGTTCTTGGATTAAACGGGATTTGCCGATCCCCGGCTCGCCACTCAGCAACACCGCTTGGCCCTCGCCCGCCGTGGCCTGCTCCCAGCGCGCGCCTAAGAGCGCCAGTTCTTCAGTCCGTCCGACCAGCGGGGTCAAACCCGCCCGGACAGACACCTCGAAGCGACCCAGGACCTCACCCTCGCCTCAGACCTGATACAGCGACTGCGCACTGGAGATTCCCTTGAGTTCCTGGGGACCAAGATCCTCGCACTCGAACAGCCCTTCGACCAGGCGGTACGTGGCCGAGCTGATAACGACAGTGTCCGGGGCAGCTTTGCCTTGCACCCGGGCGGCGATATTGGGCGTTTCGCCGAGAGCAAGTTGTTCACGCCGACTTCCACCACCCATCTGACCAACCACTACCGGACCGGTGTGGATGCCAATGCGCACCTGCACGGGCTGCGGGAAGCGCGACCGCGCTTGGTGCAAAGCGGTAAGAATCTCCAGGTCTGCGTGGATGGAGCGGGCCACATCGTCTTCATGTGCCGTGGGATAGCCGAAGTACACCATCAAGCCATCGCCCAGATACTGGGCGATATAGCCCTCGTAGCGTTCAATGACCTGCGCACTGACCTCTTGATACGTGCGCACGACCGTCTGCAGGTCTTCAGGATCGAGTTGTTCGGATAAAGCCGTAGAACCAACCAAGTCACAAAACATGACCGTCAGTTGGCGCCGTTCGCCTTCTGGCGCTTCCCGCTCCGGTTGGGCTGACGGGGCTGAGGCAGGCAGCTCTGATGCTGGAGAATCCGCCGTCTGAGAGGCCCTATCATCGGGAATTCCACCTTCCTTCCAGACCAGGCCATGACCATCTACCTCGCTTATCGCCGGGTCGGAGAAAAGGAGTTCTTCCTTGAGGTCGTCCAGCGCCTCGTCATCCAGGCCAAACTGACGCTTGAGCGTCCGGTAGGTCATCCGCTCTTTGCTCCGCAGTAAGTCTCGCGCTTGCTCAATAACCTCAACAAAATCCATCAGCGGCCCTCCGCCAACTGTTCGAGTAACGCCTTCGCGTCCTTCAAATCCTGGGTATCAAAACCTTCGGTGAACCAATCTTAGACTGGGGTGAGCAAGTCTCGGGCTTCGGTGGTCTTCCCCTGCGATTGCCACAGGCGGGCCAGGCTGGTGCCGGCGCGGAGTTCAAGTAATTTCGCCTCTTGGCGCCGGGCCACGGCGATGGCCTTCTGAAATACGGCTTCGACCTCTGGCTGGGATGTCTGCAAAGGGTGAAGCAGCAGCTCGCCCCGCACCCGATGGATCTCGGACTCGTACATATGCCGCCAGTTTTCTCAACCAAAGCCTGAGCCTCTTCCTGAAGTTTCAGCCCCTCCTGCCTGTGTTCGTCTTGTCCATGGATTTCCGCCAGCAGGCAGAGAAAATGCGGTCGATTAATCGCGCTTCCAGCCGCCTGGAGTGCGTCGAGGCCGGGCTGTATCTGGGCAACCCCCTCGGCTCTGTGGCCCTGTGCCGCCAGTGCATACCCGCGCAGCATCTGACCTCCCCTCAAGTAGTTCGCATATCCCTGTTCGGTCGAGAGGGTCATCAACGTCTCGGCCCGCCCTTGCGCTGCCCGGATATCTCGGCAGAGATAATGAGTCCAACAAACCTGATACAGGCAGAACGCCAAACTACTCGGGTGCGCGACCTCGCGGGCGAGGGTCAGCGCCTCATGGCTCAGCTTGCGCGCCTGATCTGGATACCCATGAAGGACAAGAATAGAAGCCAGCAGCGACTTTCCCATGACGCCGGGGTCCAGCCCGTACACAAAGGCCAAGGCATGATGTTGCGCAGGATCATAGAGGGTCAAGAGCTGTTCGAAGTGCTTGCGCCCCTGAGAAAGTTCACCCTCGAAATACCAGGTTTGGCCCATGGCATAATGGGCTTCGATGAGATGGGCGTTGTCTTGGGCCCGACGGGCCAGGCTGAGGAGTTGCTCCGCCAGCTTCTGCGCGGTCTGCCACTCGGCGCGGACACTGTAGAACGCACACAACCCCCACAACACAGGGAAGATTTGCGGGGTTTCTCCCACCTGGCGACACAACTCGCGTGCTCGCATATACAACGCGCCCACCTCTGGAGCCGCAAACCCCTTGTGGGTAATCAGTGATCCGCCCAACGCGGTTTGGAGCGGCAGTTCTTGCTGAGCGCGCTCGGGCGTATCCGGTAGCGTCTGGACCAACTCGATTCCCTTGCTCAGATACGTAATCGCCTCTACATTCGCGGCCCGTTGGTTGGCCCGCTGCCCCGCCAGCTGCCAATAGGGAATCGCGCGTTCAGCAAGCCCTGCTTCCGTGTAGTGATGCGCCAGCAGTTCGGGGCGCGTTTCCACGGTCTCGGCATACTGCTCCTCCAACACCTGCGCCGTCTGGGCATGCAGTTGGTGGCGGCGGCTCTTTAACTGCGACTCGTACGCGACGTCTTGGAGTAAGGCGTGCTTAAAGGTATACGTTGCCTCCGGGGGTACACCGCGTGCAAAAAGAATCTCAGCGTTCACTAATTGGCCCAGTCCGTCTCGCAATAACACGTCGTCCATTTGGGACACGGCCAGGATGAGCTCGTAGGTAAACTCGCGTCCTAACACCGCGCCTATCTGGGCGAGTTCTCGGACTGGGGCTAAGCGGTCGAGGCGGGCGACAAACGAGTCTTGTAAGGACGACGGGATGGCCATTTCCGGCAGGGGGCCGGTTAACACATACTGCCCGTCCGTCTCGGTGAGCAGTCCGGACTCCAGCAAGTTCTTGGTCATTTCTTCGATATACAGGGGTACGCCGTCCGACTTGGTCAGCAGTTGCTGCACCACCTCGTCGGGCAGCGCTTTGCCCGCGACCCGTTCGACCATGGCCGCGATATCCTGCTGCGGCAGACGATTGAGGTACATCTGCAAAATATGCGCTTGCGCCGGCCACGGCGGCGTGAACTCGGGGCGAAACGTGAGCAGTAGGAGCATCCGTGCAGTGGGCGCTTGGTCGATGAGCAACCCCAACAGTTCCAAGGTGGATGGGTCCGCCCAATGCAAGTCTTCGAATTCTATCCGCACCGGCTGGCGTTCTGAGGCGTTCTGCAACCAGGTCACCAACGCCTGGAGCGTTCTCTCTTTCTGTTTTTGCGGGCTGTATTGTAAGGGCGGATGGTTGTCGGGCGACGGGATCAACAGAAAACTGGCAAACAACGCCACGGTCTCGTCGTCTGTCGTCCCCTCAGGTTCTAACCACTGGCTGAGCTTAGCGAATTTTGCGGCCGCAGTATCATCCTTGGTGAAGGCTAAGACCTGCTGCAGCCGGTCGATGATCGGATACAGTGCACTGTTCTGATAAAACGGCGAGCATTGGCACAGGATGCTCAGTTGCGGCTCGGCCTGGATGTTGTCCCGCAGCACTTGCTCCAGGCGGGATTTGCCGATGCCGGCCTCGCCGCTGAGTAGCACCACCTGGCCGTTGCCCGCTTTGGCGCGCTCCCACCGCCGCACGAGCAGCTGGACTTCTTCTTCACGGCCAATAAGCGGGGTGAGACCCTGTTGCACAGACACGTCAAAGCGGCTGTGCGCCTCCCCTTCCCCCGTGACCTGGTAGAGCGTGAGGGCAGAGGAGAGTCCTTTCAAGTCCTGGGGACCGAGGTCGTAGCATGCAAAGTGGCCTTGTACAAGGCGATAAGTATCGGCACTGATGGCTATCGTGTGCAGGGCCGCTTTCCCTTGCACCCGCGCGGCAATATTCGGCGTCTCCCCTAAGGCCAGCTGTTCGGTATGCTCGCCACTCCCGACCGTGCCGATGACGACTGGGCCGGTGTGCAGCCCAATGCGGGCTTGGATGGGCTGAGAGAGCGGCAGCGTTGATAAAACATCCAGAATCTCTAGGCCACTGCGAACCGCACGTATGGCATCGTCTTCATGCGCCGCCGGGTAGCCGAAGTAGACCAAGATGCCATCGCCGAGATATTGGGCGATATGGCCCTCGTAGCGCTCAATGACCTGCCGACACGCATCTTGGTAAGCACGCACGATGGCGTGCAGGTCTTCCGGGTCAAGCTGTGCGGAGAGTGCAGTAGAACCGACCAAGTCACAGAACATCACCGTCAGTTGCCGGCGCTCGCCTTCTGGCGCTGTTGGTTGCACAGCAGGCCGAGCAGGAGGCTGGGCCTGAGGAATAGACGCAGGTGGATCCACCCCGTCCCCGCTCCACACCAGCATCTTGCCGTCTTTGTCGACGGCGAGTTCTTGGATGTCGATGAGCTCTTCTTTGAGTACATCGAGCTGTTCATCATCCAGCTCGAACCCCATCTTGAGGGCACGGTACGAGATGCGTCCTTTGCGCTGGAGCAACGCACGCGCTTGGTCCAAGATGTCAGAGAATTTCACCCCGCTGTCCCCCCTCGCGTGCGATATGAGCAGGAAATGATGGACAGGACAACACGCCGCCGGCGCTCGTCTCGCTCTACACTTGCGTCCAACGGGACCGTCTTCCACACTATCGAGACCGTCGACAAAAAGGGAGCCTGACGGGCCGGCAGATGGTCCTGGAAGGGCGATTGTGTCCCCGTGATCGGCGGTTCGTGGTGACGAGTGTGGAGGAGCGTGGGCAAGGGATCAATACTTGAACATAGATTCTCAGTCTTTCTCTGCATCAGGAGGGGCTGTGGACAGCTCAAGCAGATAGGCAAGGTCGGCTAACGACACCCCTGCCCATAAGCCACGGCTTGGTAAGTTAAATTGTTCACAATCACAACCCGACACCCCGCACCTCCCCAGGCTGTCTGCGTTGAGGTGATCATATCCAGAGCGCTGGCAGATCACACACAGCCGGTCCGGCTGTTCAGACATGGATCTTTTCTTTATGGCCTGACAAGCTTATCTGACCGTAGGAGCAATTCATGAATTGTCCCTACCCACAAAACTGCTTACCCTGTTACCTTCTCAACAATCTGACCAAATACCGCATCCGCCCGTCCATGTACTTCCTCCGGTGTCAACGGTTGGATTGGATGTTCGACTAGGATTACTTTGAAGTCAGGCAGACCCAATGCTTTCGCTTGTGCGAGTGCGGCATTGGAGAATTCCGTAGTCGCAAACACTGCCGAAGGGATACCGGCTTTTTCAAAAAAGATGCCGTCGTGCACACTGCACGTGGTACACGACCCTCAATCGGCTAGCGCTTCTATCAGGAAGTCGCACTTTTGAGCCAACTCCTGGCGAATGTCTTCCGGAACCGGGCGGGCAAACGTGGGTTTCGTGCGCCGGATGATTTCGCGTGGCTGAAAGCGTTCCGTTAAGATTGCCTCCACCCGGTCTAAGAAGAAGTTGCCTTTGGCCTTGCTAATATCGAGTAAGCCAATAGTTTTACCCTGCAAATCGGGCAGGCGGGCAGCGAGGGCTGCGCTAGTCTGTTTCGGCGCTGCTGTTGGATCGTAGAGTTTTGCCATGTGGTTTTCTCCTTTTGCTCCTTTTGCTCCTATTGAGCATTTTATGCTGCTATGGGCACGGTCACGAGTTCGCTCTGCCCAGCCCCTCCGCCCCAACCGCACATATGCACGGAAAAGCGGCCAGCTGTCCCGCCTGCCACAACAATAATAATCTTGTCTGGTGAGGCGACCTTGGGTATGAGGGTGAAATCGTCTGCTGCGTTTAACCAACCGGGTAGGCTCTCTCGCTTCATCCCTTCACTTCCGTCCGGTCCGGGAAGGAGTTCGTGGAGAGGCCGGCGGACATTTTCATATAAATAGCGTTTCACATCCTGTTTGCTCATGCCGTCATTAGCAATGCTCTTGGCATGCTCCGGGCCAAGGACGACAATATAGTTTCCAGCCAGATAGGTTTTATCGCTCCACCCTACGGCCATGCTGGCACCTAGGGTGTCTAAAATCCCGCGCGCCGTGCGGCTGCCGTGATTGCTCACACACTGCGGAGCATCACAGCAATACACGCTGATGGTGCTTTGCTCCTGGTCGTAGCCTTGCTCGACGTGCAATGGCTCCCACGGATTCTCTTCTTCGTGCTCGCCAATGCAATAGGTATACTTGCCCGGATGGCCCATAGTCGATTTGTCGATTTCACCCGGATGAGCCCCGCCTATATTGATCATGATCAGCCGTAGCGCTCGTCCGATGGTGGCGTTGGCTCGCCAGCCCGAACCAAACACGCCTGCTGCACAATTAATATCGAGCTGCTGCCGGATCGGCCCGTTGACAATAAACAGCGGCGTTGCGGTGTGTGTTGTGCCCTGTACGCCATGCAGATTGACCCGTTCGTCACACATGGCTTGTACGCCAGCGATAACGACGGGTAAGAATTCCGGCTTACAACCGGCCATGACCGCATTCACCGTAATCTTCTCAACTGTGGCTTCGCCGAAGTTCGGCGGCACGAGGGCGACTGCCTCATCTGCCGCTTTTGAGGTGACGGCCAGCATTTGCTGCATCCGTTCTTCAGTTGGTGGGACAACGGGTAGCCCGTCCGTGACGCCTTGCTCGAAGTAGTATTCGATGGCGTCGAGCTCTTCGTTCAGACTGTCGGTATTGGTGTCTTGTGGCATGGTGCTCTTTTGCTTCTCTTTTTTCTCTTGGGCTTTCCGCTCGGATAAGCTATACCCCAACCAGGCAGTCGGTTCAAACAAGTATAAGGGTTAGTCCAGCGTACAAGGAGACCTGCCATGTCCAGTGTATTCAACCACTATTATTCGCAAGAAAATCACGGCCCATTCGAGTTGTTCGATCTTGGGGACTTCGCACTAGAGGAGAGCGGGACGATTCATGCCGGTCAGCTCGCGTATACCACCCAGGGGACCCTGAACGCCCAAAAGAACAATGCCGTTCTCCTGCCGACCTGGTACTCGGGAACCAGTAAGATCATGGCCGATGTTCATGTCGGCAAAGGCCGGGCGATAGATCCAGACAAGTATTTTGTCGTTATCGCCAACCAGCTGGGCAATGGCTTATCAAGTTCACCATCAAACACGCCTGTCCCGTTTAATATGGCGCGTTTCCCTCGGGTGCGGATCGGGGACGATGTGTGCGCCCAGCACAAACTCGTGACCGAGCAGTTTGGTATTGAACGCTTGGAACTGGTGTGTGGCGGCTCTATGGGTGCTCAGCAAACCTATGAGTGGGCCGTACGTTATCCCGATATGGTCAAGCGCGCAGCACCGCTGGCAGGGACGGCCAAGAACACGCCGCACGACTTTCTGTATGTGGAGACGCTCAGCGAGGCCATCACCTCAGATCCCGCCTGGAATAATGGTTGGTATACAGACCCACATGCGGTCCATGTTGGATTGCGCCGCCAGGCTCGCCTATGGGGAGTGATGGGGTTCTGTACCGAGTTGTTCAAGCAGGAACAGTTCCGCGAGCTGGGCTTCTCATCCACCGAAGATTTCGTGGTCGGTTTTGTAGAAAACTACTTTCTGCCCATGGACCCGAATAATCTGCTGTGTATGGCCTGGAAATGGCAGCGCGGTGATGTCAGTCGCCATACCGGCGGTGACCTCAAGCAGGCGCTCGAACGCATCACTGCAAAAGTATTTGTCCTGCCCATCGACGAAGATATGTTCTTTCCTCCACGCGACTGTGAAGCGGAACAGAAACTCATTCCGAACAGCGAGTTTCGCGTGATACACAGCATCTATGGTCATCTCGGGCTGTTTGGCATAGAGCAGGACTATATGAAACAAATCGATCAGCACTTGGGCGAGCTGCTGGCGATACCGGTGTAGAGTGGTGCCTTCCCGTAGGGTGCGCCCTGCGCACCGAGAGCGAGGTGTCGGATTACGCTGCGCTAATCCGACCTACGGGATTGGCCCCACTTGGGTAAGCTGCTGGCTATCGCTGTGTAGGACGATACCTTTCTACTCCTTCGTTCCCAAAAACTCCTTCACCCGATTCATATAGCTCGCGTTATCAAACTCGCGATACAGGCTGGCTGTAATCATACTGGGGTCGCCGGCATAGAACATTTCATACAACTCGTGCCGGGACCCAAAATCAGAGCCAACAAGATCCCAAGCCAGTTTAAAGAGTCGGACTTTGTCTTGAGCTGGAATACGTGCGCCGCGATAATATTTTTCTAAGTACGCACCAGTCGGCCCGTCAAAAGCAGAAAATGTCGCCGGAAGCTGCATCAGGCCACCCGCTCCAATCCGGCGCATCATTTCCATGAGGCGTGGGTAAATGCGAGGTCCCCAAACCCGTCCGACTTGCAGCGTGGTGAGGGCAGGGTAGATGGCTCCATTTGAAGGATCAACTTCGGCCTCTTGCTCCGATGCCACGAGAACGGATTGAATGATCTCAATATAGCTGGCCGCCTCGCCCAGCATTTCTTGTACTGCGGGTTTGTCTTGTACGCCGATGGCCTCGGCCATGAGGCTGAGCGTGCCGTAGACAAACTCAATCTTGGATAAGAGCCGCGTATTGGTTTGATGCGCCGTCCATTCCCGGATGCGCGTGCCCGCATACATTTGGCCGACGAGGTTTACGTCTTTATGTAAAAAGACACGCTCCCACGGCACCAGTACGTCATCAAAAACAGCCACGGCGTCCATCTCATCAAACCGAGCGCTCAACGGATGATCTTCAACTGGGCCAGGCCGGGTAAAGGATGCACGGCAAATAATTTTCAGGCCTGGTGAGGCGACCGGGATGATAAAGACGATGGCGTAACGTGACTCGGCCTCCGTCAGCGTCGGCGGAAACGGCCAAGCCAGAATCTCGTCTGCGAACGGAGCAGCGGTAGCGATCATTTTCCCGCCTCGAATGACTAAGCCTTCGGAAGTCTCGTCAACGATGCCGAGGCACTGATATGGGTCGTCCTGCTCGGCACGGTTTTTCGAGCGGTCTACTTGAGGGTCGACTAACGTATGAGTGAGAAAGAGATCGTTCTCACGGCAGTGCTCATAGTATGCGAGTACACGCTGCGTACATTCCGGGCCTTGCTGGGCAAAATAGTCAGCCTTGGCCGCCCAGGCCGTGACCATAGTATTGAGGAAGTCCGCGCTGCGACCCATCATGCCACAGGTCGCATCAGCCCAGACTTTGACCATCTGCCGCCGCCGAACCAAATCTTCCCGGCTGTGGGGAATTAAGAAGGACAGCCCAACCGGATCGCCACTGCTCGGAGACGCATAGCACAGCCGCTCTTGATAGGCCGGATCGTGCTGCATGTCGTAGAGCTGGGCTATGCTTTCAATAGCAGGCCGAAAGGCGGGATGCGTTGTCACATCCTCAACCCGCTCATTGCCGAGCCAGACTTCGCGATCATCGCGAAGGCCTTGGATAAATTCTGCCCCCGTGCGTGCACCCATAGTGTTTTTATACACGCCTGGAAAAGAATTATGCAACGCTAAAAATTCATGGACGGCTGAGGCTGGATGCCAGCGCCCGAT
>CAUZQN010000040.1:0-10299 GCA_963581605.1 uncultured Binatia bacterium (SeqCode) | reverse complement strand
GTTTCTCTGTGTGTCGGAATAGCGTATGACTGGCCTGCCCAGCGTGTCGGTTCTGTTAGTCACAAAAAACGGCGAGCGCTATTTGGCCGAGCTGCTCGAATGCGTCCAACGTCAACAGGGAGAGTTTCGTCTACAGGAAATCATTGCTGTAGACTCTGGCTCACGAGACCGGACCCTGTCGATCCTCGGACAGTTTGGGGTTCGTATTGTGCAAATTCCGCCTCAGACCTTTGGGCATGGACGGACGCGTAACCTGGCGGTCTCACACGCACAGGGAGACTATCTGGTCTTCCTCACCCAGGATGCCACACCAGCCAGGACCGACTGGTTAGAGAAGCTGCTTGCTCCGCTCAGGACTAACCCTATGATTGCGGGCGGCTATAGCCGCCATCTGCCCCGACCGGATTGCCATCCCATGGAGTGGCGGCGTATCGTCATGGAGGAATTGTCAGGCCGGGCGCAGTCTTGTATGAACACCCAGACAGATCCCAACTACTCGACAAATCCGGCCTTTTTCTATTTTCTGTCGAATGTGAGTTCTATTCTGCGCCGTTCCATATGGGAGCGGTTTCCCTTTCCCGAGGTGGAGTTTGCTGAGGATCAACTGTGGGCAAAGCACGTCTTAGAGGCGGGCTATACAACAACCTTTCGAGCGGATTCGTTGGTGTATCATTCGCATGGATATGGGCCCTGGACGAATTTTCGGCGCCATTTTGATCACGCCCGCGCCGTGGGTGATTTGAACCAGCGTCCACGGCTGGCGCTGCAGACCGAATTACGTGCTGCCTGGCTGACAACCCGCAAAGATCTTTCTTTTTGGCGTTGGCGAACACAACGAGGTCGCCTCCGGGTTGGCCTGCGCTGGGGCGGAGCGGCTCTCGGTTGGCATCTTGCGGCGCTGGGTGGGACCTGGCTTGGTGAGCGTAAGAGTCGGCTTGCGCCGGGGCTGGTGCAGCGCTTGTCTTTACAAGAGAGTATTAAACGGCGGTAAGTCGCTTATGGGCTTGCCAAAAGAGACGGGGCGGGAGCCTGTTCTCCTTTAAGGACGGACTTCCCAGAGATCCTCAGAGAGCCTCATGGACTCCGTTTGAATGACGGTTTCTGCCTCCACGGATAATCTGGAGGATAGCATAACTCGGACGCAACACCATCTTTTGAGACTGCAAAGACGCGGACTTCTAAGTCCCGGACTCCCAAGTCCGCAGTCTCTTCTAAGGCGAGGGTAAAGAAGAATCCTGCCTGTTGAAATACGGCTGTTTTCAAGGCGGCGACAACATCGGGCCTGGAAACGGTTGTTTGCCCAGTGTGTATCAGACGACCATTGACAACAACCCACACTGCCTGGGGCAAGCTCGTATTCCGGATATCGGCTGCCCAGCCGACGAGTTCGAGCTGCTGCTGATCCAGCTTCGCCCGGTCAACCCAGCCTTGCAAAGAGCCTGGCTCAACCCTGACTTTGTGACCGTGAGGGGAAACGAGTTCCTCACCTGTGCCTGGACTGTCTTGGGCGAGATTTTGAAAAGGCGCTGTCGGACGCAAGAGCACGATACGTCCAGCCTCTACGGAGACGGAGAAGGGTTCAATGGTATTGCGAGCCGGGTGGAAAGCGGCCTCAGGAACCACCGTGCACCAGCGTCCGTATTGGCCGTTGACCGGAAACGTCCATGGCTGTGTGAGCGACCGAATCGTGCCGTTAATTGCCAGGGCGAGAGGCGGTGGATTGAGCGGAGTTTGTTCTGACTGAATGCGGCCGGTGATGTAGGCAGGGGCGATAGAGCCCTGTGGATCCGACGGTGTAGACGCGTGGGGAGTGTCGACCCGAACCGCGAGGCTTTCGGCCTCCTGAATAGGAAACTTACTGATGGGCTGCCCCACGAGATCGGCATACGGCCTAGTCTGGAATAATTCTGGACTTCGCAGTCCACCCGGTCTGGTGTGTCCCGAACCGAAAAACTTTCGGACCTGCCGTCCCAGCCGGTTGAACAGCCCATTCCGCAGACCATTGAACGGATCTGGATGAAGTGGAAAATGTTTTTCTACATACTCGTACAGCATGAGGTCCAGTCGGTTGTATTCTTTAATAGTGGTAATGGTTGCAGCGTCGATTTCAGGGAAGGGCGGGGTGATGTTGAGACGTGGTATACGTAACTGTCTCCCCCAGCCCAACCGCTGAGCCAGGATGTCGACCGATTCCGGCATGCGTTCCGTTAACCCGACGAACTCAAAATGTTGCTCGATATGCGTAATCGCATTATCCAGAATTGTAGTGTTATCGATTGTTTCGGTGCCGCCATAGCCACCGATAATCCGGACCATATGATTATTGGTCTCAACGGAAATCTCAGCCTGGACCATATCCCTGAGCGTCATTCCGCCTGCATTGATGTCTGTATCATGCGGACTCTTTTTATGTCGCCGAAGGTGATTATAGAGGGAGACGACGCGTGCAATAGGATTGCGGACAAAGGCGATATAGCGTGGCTCTAGGCCGAACCACTGATGGATTCCATAAGACGTATGTCCGTACAATACCTCTGCTTTATCGACATCGTGCCGAATCGTTTTATAGAAATCGGCACTATTGGCCGTGTAAATATCAACACAGGCGCCAGCCGGGTAGGCTTGCTCGACCAGGGTCCGCAGCGACGTTCCTGCTGTTTTGGGGATGTGCAGGAAAATAAGTTTTTTGTGTTGTTGCAGCGTGCTGCCTTCAGTCTGTTTACCTGGAGAGGACGCGCTACTAAACCGAGTGGACGATTGCCCGGTGCGGACAGCCCTCATGCATGTATTTTACTATGTGCATAGTATAAAATTCGCGTTTTCGTTTCGAGCGGCTCCCGTTTGCGAATATCGTATACCTCAGACAAGCAGCGCTCAAAATATGCGAGGTCGTAGTCCGTGTAGTGATCGGCTTTATTCCGTAATAATGTTTTGACCATGGGATCGTCTCGGGTGACGAACTCAATAATAAGCGCACCGCCAAGTTCCGCCAGCCAGTTAATAAATTCTTTGAGCGGAATATGCGCACCTATGACCATATGGTGAAGCAACGCAAGACATAATATCAGATCCGGGTTTCCTCGCTCCCTCAGCGCTTTCCGTTCGAGTCCACGCCAGCCCAAATTGGGTGAGGGATCAGCCAGATTGTTGATAAGCGGCAGAATCGTTTGCTGCCGCTTATTTTTTAGCGACAGATAGAAACGTTCAATAACCAGAGGGTCAATGTCTGTTGCGACAACGGACTTGGCGTTTTGTGCTGCAATCCGCGAAAAGGTGCCCGTATTACAACCCAGGTCCCACGTCTGGGCGGCAGTGACATGCCGAACGAAATCGGCTTTGTGCTCTCGCCCGGCCTGCGTATACGGCGTATTCTCAGCATACGCAGACCACGTGGATTTCGTCTGTTTCCAGTCTAAGCGCTGAATGAGACGTGTCAGCCGCCTAATATTGGTCTGAATCATAGTCTTCTGGAAGCCTGCGCTCTGGAGCTCTCGTTTCATATTCCGATCGGTCTCGGCATAGGCCGACTGCACTTTGGCCTGAAGCGTGACATGCGGCAGCACGCCTGGCCGCACAAGATCGCGCCAAGACATCAGGCTCGCACAATCCACAGGGGTTACCCCGTCGAGACTCCCACGCAGCCAGGGCTGAAACGGAAGCCCTTTGTAAGCTTGGAGAAGAAGAGGATAGAGGAAGAGCTGGCAGAACTGTCGATATCCAATCCAGGGCTCGCCGTGGCGAAGCTGCTCAAAAGAGGGGATATCGATGAAAATGGGCTGACTGCCGTTCCACTGGATGTTAAATGGGGTAGCATCTTTGAGGATCATATCCTCTGCCAGCGCTGCCTGGAGAAGATCAAGGTGGAGGAGCGCGGCATCTTTCAGCATGCTAAACGACCATTCATACGGGTAGGAAATAAATGGAATGGTGCGATGTTTGAGAATGAGCGCCCATTGCTCCGGGGAAACGCCAGGCGGCAGAGCGTCCGGTGCAACAGGCTCGGTGTGAACAAGCTTGCCCTCGGTGACGAGTCGGCGAAAAAATGCTGCTGACGATAAGGCCGTCCACTCCCGCATTGCATGCGGGGTCAACCCGCGGAAGACGCCTCCCTCGGCGTAAAAGACGCGGCTCGTCCGGTCCCGGAATGATCCTGGATCAAAGGCGGGCATTATGAATGGGTATGTGAGAAGAGAGGAAATCGGTTCAGTGCGGCTGACCTTCCGTTTCGGATTCCGGTTCTGACGCTGGGACATCGCCCTTGGCGACGATGTCGCTCTCTTGATGGCCAAGACCAAAAAACGATAAGAGGCGCTGCCGGTAGAGTTTCAACAGGACGGCGAGCCCAGCCACTCCGCCAAGCAAGAGCTGCAGGAACATGCTGGCAGTTCCCGGATCCAAATAGGCATGGGCGGGAATAGGAGCCATTAGCAACGTGCCGACGATACCCGCTACGGCAAGACTTTGCTTTGTCATTCTCTCTATTCCTTCTCTATCCAGATGTATCCAGTTGGAGAAGTGACTCTCCAGACTAGGATCGGTAGTAGCGCATCCTGTTAGAAGCCGTCAATATCGGTACTGGCCCTTTTTGTCCGGGCTACTTGGGTGCATACTGCCTGACATATCAAAGGACAACGGTACTATATGATCTTGGAGCAGGGCAGACCGAGCGGTATACAGCTGGCCAATATTTTTCTGAATAACACCACGAAGGGATGATGGTGTGGAACAGTCTCAACACTTACGAATTCTACAGGTTGTCCAAGGCTTTCCGCCTGAATTCATCGGAGGAACAGAACTCTACTGCCGTGCTCTGACGACAACACTCCACGACCGAGGCCATAGCTGCTTTGTGTTGGCAGGATCCTATGCGCCCGCCCAAGCACCAGCTTTTGTGACCACGAACGACGAGGGGTTTCCCGTTGCGCGCTATGTGAGCCCCTTGCCCCCGATCTGGCGTGAGCACCAGCATGACCCGTATAATCCGGAAGCAGAGAACGTCATCAGACATTACCTGCAACTCGTTCAGCCCGAGGTGATTCATCTCCACCACTGGATGCGGCTTACGACTAATATTGTCTCCATTGCGGCAGAACTCGATCTGCCGACGGTTGTGACCTTGCACGATATGTGGACGTCGTGTGCCCGTCTGCATCGCCAGCATAAAGAAGGCCATTTTTGTCAGGAGCCGCCAACCCCGGCGTTATGTGCTCGGTGTGTTGAGCGGCCACAGTGGCAATCCGAAGAAGAAGTGCAACAGGCGCTGGCTCTCCGCCACCAACAAATAGACGAGGAACTCCGCCTCGCGCAGTGTCTGATCGTCCCTTCGGACTCGCATCGGCAACAACTGAGTCGCCTCTTGGATATTGATGTGGACCGATTTCGGGTCGTCCCGAATGGCGCCATCAGCCACCTCCAGCCACAGGCAGCTCAGCGGTCTGCGCCGTTTCCCGCGCGCCCCTTGCGGCTCGCCTATTGGGGGTATCTGGTTGATTTTAAAGGTGTCCATCTCATCCTCGAAGCCGCGCGCCGCCTCGCTCATCCGGCCTCGGTTGAAGTGTATCTCGCCGGTCTTGCGCCGGAGCCGCACTACCTTGATACGCTCACAAAGCAAGCCGAAGGGCTTGCGGTGACCTTTGTTGGGGAGTACCGACCAGACGATCTTGCCCAGCTGGATGTTGATCTGGTGGTTCTGCCCTCCTTAGCCGCTGAATCCTATGGGTTTGTCTTAGACGAAGCGTTTCAGCTCGGGCTGCCCGTTATTGTGTCTGACCGAGGAGCATTAGCCAGTCGGGCTGGTGAAGCCGGGCTCGTTTTTCCTGCAGAGAGTGCCGAGGGTTTGGCGCGGCGGATTCAGGAGATCTTAGACACGCCCTTAGTACTGGAAACTCTGCGTCAACACATTCCCGCGCTCCCTTCTCCTCCAATGCAGGAACATGTGCAAACCCTTGAGAAAATTTACGAAGAAGTTCACCACAGATCTGTTGAGGGGCGAGACACGAGACCGGCGGTCCCAGCCGGTCGTCGGCTGCAACACCTCCAACATCAGCTGCTCACACGTGAGCAGGACATCCACACGTTGACCGTTGACCTGCAGCAACATCGGGATGTGTTAGCCGACCACAAAGCGCTGGTTGCGCAGCACAGGGAAACTGTGCACCAACAAGATGAGGCTTTGCAAGAGCTGCGCACCCAACGGGCTCAGCAGTCTAAAGCCCTGCAACAAAAAGAGAAGGCGCTGCAAACGCGTCAACCCGAACTCCCCAAGCAGCATCGCGGTACCGTTCATCTTGAACGGCAACTGCAGGAGGAAGGACAAAGAACGCAGGCCCTTACGGACGCCCTGCACCGGATCTATGGCAGTCGGGGCTGGCGTCTGCTCGCGCGCTTCTATTTCGTGCGAGAACGGTTCGTTGCCCCGCCGGGAACGCGCCGAGGTCGGCTGTATGATCGATTGAAAAAAGTCGGGGCAGTCTACGCGACAGGCGGATGGCGCGGCGTCTGGGCTGCCATACGACGGTCCTTTCAAAAAGATCCGACTCGTCCAGGGGTCGTTGACTCGGGGGGCGGTGATCCGTATCGAGCGTGGTTAGCGGCGCACGTGCTCACACAAGAACAGCTTCAGCAACAGCGCGAAGAGGTTGCCGACCTCTCTTTCCAACCGACCATCAGCATCGTGATGCCTGTGTATAACACCGACGAGACGTGGCTGCGTCGGGCCGTAGCGTCCGTCCGAAACCAGGTCTATCCACGTTGGGAGCTGTGTGTGTGTGATGATGGATCATCCCAGGCTCGGGTGGGTGAACTTCTGACCGAGTTTGCCCAAGACGATCCGAGGATACACATTAACACCAACGAAAGGAATATGGGCATTGCCGGGGCCAGTAACCAGGCTTTAGCACTTGCGACCGGGGAGTTTGTGGGTTTGCTCGACCACGATGATGAACTGAGTCCCGACGCGCTCTTTGAAGTAGTGAGGTATTTGAATGCGCATCCGGACACTGACTTGGTGTACTCGGATGAAGACAAGATAGACCCCCAGGGCCAACGCATGCAGCCTTTTTTTAAGCCGGACTGGTCGCCCGATATGCTCCTGTCTTTTATGTATACCTGCCATTTCTCTGTCTACCGTCGGGAATGCCTGCTTGAGGTAGGTGGCTTTGACCCCGACTGTAATGGGAGTCAGGACTACGATCTTGCCCTGAAAGTGACGGAAAGAACGCAGGCCATCGGACATATTCCTAAGATTCTCTACCACTGGCGGATCGTTCCCGGTTCGATTGCCGAGCAAGCGATGAACAAGTTGTACGCCTATGAAGCGGGCAAGCGAGCGTTGACCGCGGCACTCGAACGCCGCGGAATTTCCGGGTCGGTAGAGGATACCTTTGGTCTCAAAGAGGGGTTAGGCTTCTATCGTGTCCGACGGTCGTGTGACACCAGCCAGCTGGTATCGATTATTATTCCGACCCGTGACCGGCTCGATCTTCTGTCGCGCTGTATCGCTTCCATTGAGACGTATACGACCTATCCCACCTATGAGATTGTCATTGTGGATAATGACAGTGTTGAGCAACAAACGCTGGATTACTTCCAACACACCCCGCATCGGGTGATTCAGTTTGGCGGAGATTTTCATTTCTCACGGATGATGAATGCTGCGGTCGAACAGGTTTCGGGCAACCTCATCCTTTTCCTGAATAACGATATCGAAGTGTTGAGTGCCGAGTGGCTGAACGCGCTCGTAGAACAGGCCTGCCGTCCTGAAGTAGGAGCAGTGGGGACGAAACTGCTGTATCCCAACCACGCCGTTCAACATGCTGGGGTGATTATTGGGTTATGCGAGTTTGCGGGTCACTCGCATCGACACGTTTCCGGATTTCAGCATGGCTATTGGGGCAGTATCGACATTATCCGGAATTACAGCGCCGTGACCGCCGCCTGCCTGATGATGCGTCGCTCGCTTTTCTTGGAAATGGATGGGTTTGATGAGGCGTTTCAATACGCGTATCAAGACGTGGACCTGTGTCTCCGACTGCGAGACAAAGGTCTCTTGAGTGTGTATACGCCGTATGCGCCGCTGGTTCATTATGAGAGTGCGTCGCGTGGTGGCGCGATGGCATTTGGCGGACAGGATATCGCCCTTGCCCGCAGTCGCTGGCATACGTATCTGTCTCAGGGGGATCCGTATTATAATCCGAACCTGACGCACGACAGCGAAGACTTCTCGATAGCGGTCGGGCCGTCGGGGCGTGTATGAAAATCCTGTTTCTCTTACATCACTTTTTGCCGGAGTATCCGAGCGGTGTCGAAGTCTATACCTACCGCTTAGCGCAAGAGTTTCGAAAACGCCACGATGTGGTGCTCTTTTTTTCGACGGAATTGCCAGCGACTGCGCCCGAGTATGCTATTCGTGACGGGATTTTTGATGGGCTCGTTTTTCAGAGCATAGTTAATCGGAATCAGCAGGTAGAAAAATTTTCCGAGACCTACCTCAATCCTACGATTTCCGCTGCATTTGGGAAATTCCTCGACCTTGTCCGACCCGATGTCGCGCATGTGCATCACTTAATCACGTTGTCGATCGATCTCCTCCAGCAGCTCACAATGCGGAATATTCCTATCGTTTACACGCTGCATGATTTTTGGCTGCAGTGTCCCCTCTTTACACGGCTGAAAAGTGATGCCTCCCTATGTTGGGGCGTTGACCTTAACGAGTGTGCTCGCTGTGCACGCAGCGAAATTGATCAATGGGATATGCGCGGCTGGAAAAAGCCTTTGAGGACGAGACGACTGGCTGCCACGTATTTGACCCAACTACAGAAACGAGAGCAGACTATCAAGGAAGCGCTGGCCGATGTTTCGCTCTTCTTAGGGCCGTCCCATTTCCTGCTCGAAGAGCACCGGAAATGGGGCATCCCCCTGGAGAAAAGTCGCTATTCGCCCTACGGCTACAGTGTGACAGGAACGGAAACGAGCGGATCGAAGGAGGCGGCCGGGAAGGTCCGCTTTGGCTTTATTGGCTCGATTGTGCACCATAAAGGCGTACACGTGCTACTTGAGGCGTTTCGTCAGCTAACAAGCCAACAGGCCGAACTGCATGTGTTTGGCGGGTTCTATGACAAGCCGTACGAGGAGCGGATCCGTGCATTGGCCCAGGGCGATGAGCGCATTCGCTTTCATGGACGATTTTTGCCGGATCAGCTCGCAGAAGTGTATGCCCACTTTGATATCTTGGTGATCCCGTCCATCTGGTTTGAAAATTCGCCCCTCACCATCAACGAAGCCTTTATTCATCGGGCTCCGGTGATAGCCGGGAATGTGGGCGGCATGAAGGAGTTGGTCTCGGACCAGTATGGGGCGCTTTTTACACTCGGCGATCCGCGAAGTTTATGTGAGCAGCTTGAGAGAGTAATGGACGCCCCTGAACTCCTGGCAGGCTGGAAAGAAAACGTGCCTCAGGTGAAAACCATTGAGGAAAACGTGGCCGAGTTGGAAGACATTTTTTCTTCTTTGATGCTGCCTGAACCGCGCTCGTCCGACGCGGAAAAAGTCGAACCGATCGACGCCGCTTGACCCCTCGGGTCGCTTAACCCGTAAGCCCAGCGTAGACAAGAAGATCTTGTGTCGCTTGAGTAAAGGGTTGATGACGGGTTTTCTTTTGGCTGTGCCTTGTGGCTGTGCCTTGTGGCTGGCCACCCCTTCTACCAAAATCGCACAGAGGAACGAATCCGACAGTTCTGGATAATGACGACGCAGCTCCTCCCTACTCAGCCGATCCACATAGCGGACGGTTGCCTGCTCGCTCACCCATAACGGATGGTGCAGGGCTCCGGTTTCTATACCCTGTCCGCTCAGATAGCTGTCGCTGAGTTGCCTTCTTTTCTGGAACATTGGTTCTGGAATGGAACTCATAATCTCTCTTCTTAGAAATTCTTCTCACCCCGTGAGATACTCGTGCCAAGCTGTGCTCGACGCCGTCCCGACGCTGAGGTAACAAGTGAAATAAAAATGAGACAAAGAAGCGAGCTCCTCATCAGTATTTGCCATATCTTCATGCTGTGCAGCTTTGCGTTTGCGCGGCCGCTGTTTGATCTCTTAGCCCGGCATGCCGCTTTTCTCGTGGTTCACAGAGCCGGGCTGCTCGACATCCTTGGGCTGATAGGGCTTCTGGGTCTGATCATCCCCGTGGGTTTTATCGGCCTGGAACTTGCGGTTGGAGCGATAAGCGCGAAGAGCCGAAAGTGGATGCACTATGGAGATGTGGCGTTTCTCGTGGCAGTTTTGAGCTTACCCGTCCAGGAC
>CAUZQN010000039.1:0-10410 GCA_963581605.1 uncultured Binatia bacterium (SeqCode) | reverse complement strand
AATTGGCCGAACGAACGGGATTGCCGCAGTCAGACGTTAAGACCACGCTGAGCCACCTCAATGACCGTGACATGCTCAAATATGATGCAGAGACGGGCTGCGTTATTGCCCTGTATCCGTTCTCGGATGTGCTGTGTCCACATCAAGTCCAACTGGCCGGTAAACAACGCCTATACGCCATGTGACCCGGCGGAGCGATTGCCATTCCCATCGTGTATGGGCCAGGAACCACAGCAACTGTTTTTTCTGAATGCGCTCAGTGTCAGGCATCGATTCAGTTCGATATGACCGTCACGGAAGACGGCGCAGTAAGTTCCTCAGCGTCTACTGAAACCCTACGCGAATGGGATCCTGTGTTCATTGATGCGGACCGCACTCTACCCCATCTGCTGGATGGATTTTGACTCCGCGTGCAGTTCTTCTGTAGCGAAGAACATTTCACGCAGTGGAAAACTGAGAATCCTGACGAAGAAGGATTTTTGATTACATTCAGCCAGAGCGCACGGATTTGCCAGTCCTTCTATGGCGGCCTGTTAGAGACGTGTCGCAGTCTATAAAGGAAGTTTATGAGCGGTATCAAATCTATCAAAACTGGCGGTGTCCAAATGATACCGATAGCCGGCGGCCATCGTGTTTGGACAAAGCGTTTTGGTTCGGGCTCGATTCCGCTCCTTACTCTCCACGGTGGACCGGGCTGTACGCACGAATATTTTGAGTGCTTTGAAGACTTTCTCCCCCAGCACGACATTCAAATTATCTATTACGATCAGCTCGGCTCAGCCTATTCCGACCAGCCGGATGATCCTAGCCTGTGGACGCTGGAGCGCTTTCGAGAAGAAGTCGAGCAGGTACGTCAAGCGCTGGATCTTGAGCATTTTTATATGCTGGGACATTCTTGGGGCGGGATGTTGGGCATCGAGTATGCGCTCAAGTATCAGCAGCATCTCAAAGGACTGATTATTTCTAATATGACGGCCAGCATTCCGGCTTATGTCGCCTATATTAATGAGCTGCGCCAACAGCTCCCGCCTGACATCATTCGTCTGCTCGAAAAATATGAGGCTACGGGAGACTATGAAGCCCCGGAGTATGAGCAGACCTTACTCAAGCATATTTATACCAAGCATCTGTGCCGCCTAGACCCCTGGCCGGAACCGCTGGTTCGCATGTTCCGCAATTTAGCCAAGCCCGTCTACAACACCATGCAGGGCCCCAATGAGTTTGTCGTTAACGGCACGTTCAAAGATTGGGACCGCTGGGCCGACCTGCATACGATTGACTGCCCTAGCCTAATTTCCGGCGCTCGATTTGACACCATGCGTGTTTCAGAGATTGAACGTATGGGCAAACTTATTCCACACTCACGTCTGTCCCTGTGTGAAAACGGCAGCCATTGCGCCATGTATGACGATCAAGAAACCTATTTTCGCGATGTGGTGCAATTTATTCAGGACGTAGAGTCGGGGACGTTTTGACGACAATCTATATCTTACGTCATCCGCCTCGCTGTATAGGAGGAAAACCTCATGGTCCATTTACTCATCGCTTTTAAACGCAAAGCCGGTCTCAGTCGAGCCGAATTTTCCCACCATTGGCGCGAAGTACACGCCCCACTTGCCAAGCAAATACCGGGGCTACGGCGTTATATTCAAAATCATAGTCCGACAATCCTGAGCCGTAGCCTAGCCTACGATGGCGTGGTGGAAATCTGGACGGACACTGAAGAGGCCATCACAGCCGCCTTTACTAGCAAAGAATACCGCGAAGGCGCGTACGCGGATGAACCGAACTTTGCAGATGTCAAAGATGTTGTTCGCTTAACCACCACAGACCATGTCTTACTCGAAGGGGATATCATCAGCAGCCCCCAGCCGCTTATCAAACGCATCTCTTTTATTAAACGGAAACCCGGCATAGACCCTGAAGAGTTCTTCCAATACTGGAAGGATGTGCACGGCCCACTCGCGCTCAAACTTCCCGGTATGCAGCGCTATGTCCAATGTCATGCCCTACCCTCCAGCTATGCGAAAGGCGGGCCGCAGTATGACGGTGTAGCCGAGATTTGGTTTGACACCATTGCCGACCTCAACTTTGCCATGGAATCTCCAGAGTACAAAGAAGGCGCTCAGCCCGATGGCATAAAGTTTGTCGATCCAGACAGTATGCTGACTCTTATCACTGAGGAATATCGGATCGTGTAGAGTGCGTGAATAAATGTAGTCCATTCCGGCCACATTCCTGCTCTCCCACCTATCCTCTGCTCGTTTACCTCCCTCTAAGCACCGAATCAACAAAGCCTTTTTCCTCGATTAAGTCTTCGCCTCAAACTCCCGAAAATAATCAATGAAGAGGGACTCCACTCCTGCTGCCTGTTGTTCCGTCTCCTTCGGGACTGTCCCTCACAGCAAAATTGACACGACGGGGAAGGATAGCCATTTTTTATGCGCATCATCGCCGCAGATACAGGCATACCGTACGAGCTGAATGTGGGAGATAGTGTCGAATTAATTGGTTCGATTCGTCCCTACAATGGTGGCAAGGTTGTCCACGGCCCGGATATAGGCCACATCATGGACATCCGTGACAAAGTTGAACGTTTAGCCATTAAATGGCAGCAGGCACGATTTGGCGGCTGGTATGCTGCCAAAGATTTCGCCCAAGTAACAACTTTGCAAACACCACATACTGCCCCACAAAAAACGAATCCTGCGCCGCCCCAACCAGCAGTCTCAACCCCGGCTTCCAAGTCGGAGAGCGCGTCCAGGCCGGCCAAGCCATCTATAGCCCAAGCTGCGGCGTGACAGTCGGGAAAGGGACTGCAGGCAGTGTTGTGTGGGCCGGACGGCAATCGGTCTCTGTTCGCTGGGATAACGGGCCGGAATTCGTCTACGTCAATCCGGCACTCTTAGTCCCAAGTTCAGGCCAAGCACCGCAAAGTGTTTCTTCACACCAAAGTCCATCTCAGCAAGGGACTTCTCAGCAAGGGACTCTTGCACAGCCAACTCCGGTCGCTGGCCAGGAACGCCAGCGGTACAGTGAGGGCGAGATGCTGATGTTTCAATCGATCCAAGAATTGCTCATTGCACTTGGATTTTCTGATGATCAGAAAACCGGGGAAATGCGCAATCCGCTAACTGCCCATGCCATTTCCTTTTCAGCTATTGCCGGTCGTTCGGTGGGCCAATTCGTCCGCCAAGGTGTAAAGGCCGGCTGGTTGAACGACTATCTCAAGTCTGACGCGGCGCATGACCTCGCAGCGTAAGTCGCAGCATACGTTGGTTAAGGAATCTCGAAACAGTCTGTATTTCACCCCGCCACAATCCCGAGCCATAACACAAGGGCTGAAATCAGGGCACACAGCGGAGAGTAGATTAGCGTATCCCGACGGGCGAACTCTGAGTCTCGAACCCACTTAAAGAAACCAAACAGGCGAAAATCTCCAACTGCTCGTGCAAAGAAAACGACGGCGAGTACCCAGACTCCGCTAGAGGGAATCCAAACCGGCAGGCCCACGGCTATAACGCCTACCCGCCACAAACACACCAGGCCGGCGATAAGCAGAGCACAGGCCACAACTATAGTCGGCAAACGCCCAGGGCTAAACGTCGGTTTTCCATCCACGCTTGGGACAACGCCGTCTAAACCCCACTTCCCACCGAAAGCCCAATACCAGTGCAGGGCTGACAAAACAGAAAATATGAAAGTAAGCAGGCTTGCTATGAAGACGGCCTGGGAGACCATGTGTTCGTTCCGCCTCGGGCCAACAGATATGTCATAGGCATTACGACCGCGCTGGCAGACGTACGACACCAGTACTCAGCACTGACAGTTCGCCATCCTGATTCTTCGCGTTCTGCTCAACTTCGACGCAAGGCTGTCCGTCTTCCTCAAAGATCCGGGAGACTGCGCCATTGATGAAGAGCGTATCACCAACCGGATTATGGCGGCGGATCTTAACGGAAATATTCCGCAGGAAACCATCATCACCGATCCAGTCGGTGAGATGATGCGACATCCACGACGTGCGCTCAGGCCCATAGTCATAGGCCTCAGGCGTACCCACACGCTGGGCCAGATCCGTATCCCAGTGGACACGCTCAGGCACGTCGGGAATGCCGAAACGATCAGGAATGCCGAGTCCAGGATGTTTCCGAAGCTGTTTCCAGGCCATACGATTGGCCCGAATATACAGCCCGCCCCAGCCCTGGGCATAGGCGATAAAACCCGTAACCGTCATCGGTCCTTTCACCATAGTAGACAGCTTATCCCCGACTTTGACATCTTCGATATAACGCGGTCTTGCCCCGCGTACCTCTTCTTGCGCGTACTGGTCGAAGATCTCAGCGATTTGTTCCCGCGAATATGACACGGGCTCTTTCTGTTTGACTTCGGTATACTTTGTTCCGCGTTCACGTGCGGCATCGCGCTCGGTCCGAAAACACCAGCTGTCCCCCGCCACAACCAGCTCGCCATTCTGGTTGTAATAATCAACGTGATAAATCTGCTGGATGGCCCGACCGGCAAAGCGTGTCTCGTGTTCGACGAGGTCTTTGAGATAGGCCTTGGTCGTAAAGACATCGTTGCGAAACATGGGCTTATGCCACGTCAGGTCTGCGCCTGCCCACATGGCATGAATGCCGGGCAGACCGCCAACATACCCACTCAAGATACGGTTGAGCGGAAAGACAAACGACGGCGGAGCAACGATCTGACCGTAGCGCCCCTGGGCCGCATACTCCGGATCGCACCACAGCGGGTTATCATCCCCAATCCCGTGCGCATAGTGACGGATATTGTCGCGCGTAGCCTCATAACACCACGGCTCCAAGGTGTCCTCAATAGGCACGTTAATGAGCTTGCGTAGCGAATCCAAAGCTTGATCAGTGATAATGGCAAAGCGTTGTTCTGCTTCTGACATGTCTTGTTTTTCTCCTCAGAGCGATTTCCCCAATTTATCTTCCCCAAGACTCTCTCGGGATGTATGTGTATCAGATGTATGTGTATCAATTGTTCTCATTTTGCGGAATCCACCCGGCCTCGTCTGGCCGGGCTCACATCAGGAAGACATTCCAGGCCGAATTCGCTGCTCCATACTCCTCAGGCTTCGCGCCTGGTCAAAAAGGCCAAAAAAGCGTTCGTATACCCGTTCCTGTTCGGCAGCGTTTGGCCGGGCTAGCAGGGTCACACCAATGCAGCCACACGCATTCAGGATAACGCCGACTAGTCCGGCTTCAAAAATCCAGATGTGTTGCCAGCCGGATAGCAACATACTCACAACCCCCAGCGTTCCAACCATGATGCCCACGAATGCCGCTTTACACGAGAAACGCGGCCAGTACAGGCCTAAAATCAACGGTAAATAGAGCTGCATCAGAAATTCGAACTTAATGATCGTCAGCTGCCACAGGGTCGTAATAGGCCTGAGCGATAGAGCCATTACGGCAAGCAAAATAAGAACAGTAAAAATCCTCCCGGCTTTGGCAATTTCATCCTCACTCGCGTGAGGACGAAAAAAATGACGATACACATCGTGTGTCAGCATGGAGGACAGCGTGAGCAGAACGCCTGCGGCGGTTGACATGATTGCGGCAGCGGCACCGACAAAAACCAAGACGACTACCCAGTAGAGGTGGGTAATATGTTGGCCCAGCAAATGGCCCAAGATCTGATCGGCCTGTATTGTTTCCAATCCCTGCAGTCGGACGATGCCGACTAGGCCGATGAACACCACACACAACATAATGAGAAAATAATGAGGCACCATCATCGCCACACTGCGGCGCAGGGCTCGTTCGGTTTTAGCGGCATAGACACTCTGAATAATTTGCGGATACATCGATCCGCCCAGACCAAAAACCAACGCGTACAGGAAATACGACCGCGTCAGGACAGCATAGGAATCTGTGACTACGACTTTCTCAGGTGCGATCTGGACCGCCTGGCGGATAACGTTTGCGATTCCGCCTTGTGCTGATACCAGCACCACGGCGGCCACAATGATCGAGCCTAATAACAAGCTGCCCTGGAGCACCTCAGCCCAGACCACGCCGCGCCAACCGCTGAGCAATACATAGCCCAGCATCACCGTCGAGATATACACTACCCCGGTTGTGAAGGAGTATTGGCCATTCGTGAACCCGACAAAGGCATGGCCCATGCCTGTCGTCTGGATCATCAGATAGGGGATGACAGTCAGAATCAGAAAACAGGCCACTACCAGCCGCAGGCTGCGGCTTTGGAAACGGTCAGCAAAAAAGTCGGCGGGGGTAAGATAGTCATATTTTTTGGACAAGACATACAGGCGGGGAGCATAGGACAGGAGACCCAGGGTAATCGCAAGGATGAAGGGGATGAGCATGACCGACATCAAGCCGATCCGATAGGCTTGGCCGGGCAGGCCGAAGAAAGTATTGCCACTAAACTTGGTCGCCAACATGACGAAAAAGAGCACGACTGCGCCCGTCGTCTTGCCGCCCAGAAAATAGTCTCGGGCGGTCCACGTCTCGCCTGATCGATAGGCGAAAAAGCCGATCAAGAGATTGCTCAGCAGATACACGGACAGCAGAACGAGAGCACTAAAACCCAGACCTACGGGCTCAGCCGTGCCGCCCATAACACCTTAGTCCGCGTCTTTGACGCCGTTTTCGTCGAGGACGCCGTTTTCGTCGAGGACGACGTCTGCGTCAAAGACGACGTCTTCATCAAGGATGAAGGGTGCTAAGCGCCAGTGGCGCAGCACGACATATATGGTGAAGCCGCTCAGCACCAACGAAGCGCTGAGGGTAAGCAAAAACCAGAGCGGAATGCCGAAGAGCAGCGGCTCATACGTCCCGACAAAGCCATACGGCACGCACAGGAAGAGTAAGACGACAAAGATTGCCCAGATCCAGACGCGGGCGGGTTCTTTCACTCCAGCCCCGTATAATCAAACGTCATGGGCTCAATTTGGCCCGCATCGATGGCCTGAATCCGCTTCTGGGTAAGAGGATAGCTGAACTGTTCATTACGCATGTGCAGCCGCTGCAAGAGTATCGTGTGCGTCATGGCTGCGACTTCGTCCCACTCGGTCGGGGATAGGTCCTGGTGTGATAGCCCGACAAAGCCTGAGCGCATATGCCCGATCTCGTCGGTGTACACGTGCTCGCACGCCTGAGCGATCCGGTCGTTGATCTCGCCCGTGCCGACCAACCGCATGCCGGCCGAATACATGCTGCAGTAGCCGCCCTCGGTAAACCGGACGGCAAAATAACCCAGCTGGCCACGCTTCTCGCGGTATTCATACCGGCTGCGCGCCAGCTCATGATCAGCCTCCCAGCCGGTGAGTTGCTGGGGGTCGATCTTTGTTACACTCAGCGCATCGTAAATATCGGCAAACAAACAATAGTGAAAGAATTCGGTCCTCAGGTCATCGATCACATTTAAAACAGCATGGCGGTCAATTTCGCGATCGATCTTGTCGAAGACGTCACTCAGGTATGCCACGGGTCCCTGAAAGAGGCCCTTTTTTTTATCGCCAACCCCAGAGCCCCAGATTTCTTTGAAACACTGCCGCTTCAACCACAGCAGATCGCTCTCAGTCGTGCGTTGCGGGCTTTGGAAATACGTCCAGACGACCTCTTCTTCTCCAGCCCAATAGGGGGCGGCAAGATCAACCAGGCGTCTGAGGTTTTCGTTGACAGGCATGCATGCTTCCTTTGGTAGGGGCGGGGTTACCCCACCCCTACGTTCGAGCGCCGTTCGCGTCTATCTTGTCACCCAGCTCACAGATGCCTTGATAGAACAGCTTTACCGCCGTCAGTGCGAGTTCCATACCTTCCAGCACTTCAGTGCGCGTAGCGTCCGTCATGACATGCTGGGAGATCGGCTCCCAGACTTTGCGGCCGGCGTGATCGTCATCCGCCTTGGTATGGTAGGTAAAGAAAAAGACTTGCTCGTCATTCAGGTTGTACGTCTCCCGCCACGCCTCAGCTAAGAAATTATGTTTGCCCGGCATGGCCGTGAGCATAAACTCATCAACCGAAGTCGCCAGCCAGCCGGCAACCCAATGTTTGGTCCGCGCAATATTTTCCCACACATTGAGCGCCACATCGACCAACGGCACGGCACGGGTGGCATCCATGCGTTCATTCGTCAGTCCCACGTTGCGGCCCATTTCCCAGAGCAAAGTCGTATGCGGCTGCGAGATTTCGTCGTCAAAGACGAGTTCCTCACGCATTTGCCCAATCGTCTTGCGCACGATCGCCAGGTCAGGACAGCGGCTCATCCATGCCGGCCGAATCACGGAGCTAAACAAGCGGTTGCGCAAGATATGCTGCAAGATAAACGCCTGGCCGCGTCCGTGAGTCAGGCGTTCAACAAACCAGGGCACCTCGGGGGCAATCCGGAGTGCACGATCACAGATTTCATCTACCAGCGTGTTCGACATACGATGTCCTCATTCCAGCCCTCATGCCTGTCTCAGTATTCTTCACGGCTGTCCGAGAATGGCCACACACGACACCGCCCCAGGACCGCCGACATTGTGCACCAAACCCAGCTTTGGATCTTTCACCTGACGCGGCCCAGCCTGACCCCGCAGTTGGGTGACAATTTCATACACCATGCGCACTCCGCTGGCTCCAATCGGGTGGCCAAACGACTTGAGGCCACCACTCGGATTAACCGGAATATCTCCGTCCAACGCGGTCCGGCCTTCCTCAATCAGCTTAGCGCCCTCGCCTTTCTGAATGAAACCCAGGTCTTCGTAGTTGGTTATTTCGGTCCAGGTAAAGCAATCATGCACCTCAGCCACATCGATTTCCTTGAGCGGATCGGTGATCCCAGCCATGGCATAGGCCTGGGCTGCCGCGTGTTGGGTTGCCCGAAATCCAAGATAATCATAATTCGGGTCCATAAACGGCCGGCCACTCGTCACCGCAAGCCCGACGCCTTTGACCGGAATATGGTCAGGCCGGTATTTCCGAGCTAAATCGGCTCGACACACCACGGCTGCCGCTGCTCCATCTGTGGTTGGGCAGCAGTCGTATAAGCCGAAGGGATACGCCACAATAGGCGCGCTGAGTACGGTTTCCGCAGTCACCTTTTTCTGCAAGTGGGCCTTCGGATTCAGCGAGCCGTTATAATGATTCTTGACCGCTACTTTGGCTAAGGTTTCGCGGCTCAATCCGAACGTGTGCATATACCGCATGGCAGCCAGAGCAAACAGCCCAGGAGCGGTTGAGCCGTCATGGTAGTAGGGATGAATGCCCTCACGGGCCAAACCACGGCCAGGACGATCCTTATACTTCTCAACGCCTAAGACGAGCGCGGTATCATACATGCCGGACGCCACTGCGAGCACGGCGTGCCGAAACGCATCTGTGCCTGTTGCGCAAAAGTTTTCTACCCGAGAGATCGGCTTATTATACAAACGCAGCGCGTCACCCAACGAGACGGCCGCTTTGCCATGGCCTTGCGCAGGCGAATACGTACCCAACCAAGCAGCGTCAATTTCTTCAGGCGCAATACGGGCATCATGGAACGCGGCAAACGCGGCATCAACCGCCATTTCCTCATAGCCCTGATCAAAATTGTCGCCAAACTTGATGCAGCCTACCCCTATCACCGAGACTTGATTTTTCAGCGATGCAGCCATAGCTTTTCCTCTTACCGGTACACCGGTGATACCGTTTGGTCCGGTACGCTGGTGACCTGCCACTACAGCAGGTCGGACACACTAACCCCTTAGCCCGGCTTGCCCCTTCAGACACAGCCTGCTTTCCGTTTATATGCTGTTGCTCGCTACTGGATCAAGCCCGCGACCACCCGCGACCACCCTTCACCATCCACACAAACGTAAGCGCAAACAGCAGGACGAAGTAAAATAATCCAACACCTGCTCAGTGTCGCAGTAGTGAACGCCTACGGTTTTCCCTTGACATACGCCCAGCCTGCCCGCTATAGCGCTTGCAGAGGGCAGGAGGCGTCTTTGTCATGACAGATTCATACCGGGCCAGGGAAATGCAGGAGCTTATCATTTGGTGGAGTCTCATCGGCCTGTTCACAAGTGTCTGGTTGGCCCTGGCTTAGGGCGCCTAACGAAACTTCGTCTTGTCCCGTAGGCCTGGATACCTGCTTTCGCAGGTATGACACAAAAAGGACTGGATTCCCGTGGAAACGGGAATCCAGGGGAGTGGGGCTGGGGTGTTTACAACCTGCGCCGGGCAGTTTTGTTAGTGGTTCTTAGGGCGGGAAATCGTTAGACGTACCCACCACCGGCCTAGCCCCGCCTTATTCCACAATCCCTACCAGCTCAAACCGCTGCGCGGCCTCGTTCCAGGCAGATCAGCTCTAGCGAGCGTTGCAATTGGGCGGTGGCGCAGGGGTAAGGCAGCAGAGAGTTAGACTGCACGAAACTGCAGCCTCATACCT
>CAUZQN010000038.1:0-10450 GCA_963581605.1 uncultured Binatia bacterium (SeqCode) | reverse complement strand
CTGGTCTGTCGGGGTGATCGGAACGGTGAACTGTCGGTATGGAGATCAGACATTATCTGCGCCTTTTACAACGCCTGAAGCGGTTGAGCTGCAAGCGCTGCTACGCACGATGGTCTTGGCTGGCATCAGTCATGTAGTGATGGAGGTTTCCTCGCACGCCTTGGCCCAAGATCGGGTGTGGGGATGTCGTTGGGACGGCGCTGTGTTTACGAACCTTAGCCGCGACCATCTGGATTATCATTCCGATATGCAAGCCTATTTTGCTGCCAAGGCAGGTTTATTTCGCGACTGTCTCGCGGTTTCCCCAAAACCCAACCGGTTTGCGGTTATGAATGCCGATGATACCTGGGGACAGAAACTGCTGGCCGAGCAGCTCCCCTACCGGGTGCTGACCTATAGCATGCACGACGACAGCACGGTTGTAGCCCAGCAGCTGAACTTCAGTTTGCATGGTACGCAGGCAGTGCTCCGCATTGCAAACGATGTGGTCGAGATTGCTTCCGCACTGATCGGGGATCCGCATATGTATAACATCCTGGCGGCAACGACGGTTGCCCATGCGCTCGGGGTCCCACCGGAAAAAATTGCGACTGGGATTGCGCAGTGTCGGTGCGTTCCCGGACGCTTAGAAGCCATTCGGACCGGACGAGCGTTCGAGGTATTTGTTGACTATGCCCATAAGCCAGATGCGCTTGAGAAGACACTCGCGTCGTTTCGCTCCCTCACCTCTCAGCGCCTCATCACAGTGTTCGGCTGCGGTGGGGATCGGGATACTGGGAAACGGCCGCTGATGGGCGAGGTCGCAGGGCGACTCAGTGATGTGGTGATGCTGACGGCGGACAATCCACGTACGGAAGATCCGCACAAGATTCTGACCGAGACGGAAGCCGGATTGAGTCGGTCTGGGATGACGCGCGAAGAACATGCTGCGGTCGGTTCGTTGCGCAGCATGTATACGGTCATTCCTGATCGGCGTAGCGCTATTCGCCGTGCACTTGATGAAGCACGACCAGGAGATGTGGTCGTGATTGCGGGCAAGGGACACGAAGATTACCAGATCATAGGAACGACGAAGTATCATTTTGATGATGCTGAAGAGGTTCGTAACTATTTATCCGGTGCAGGCCATTAAGTGGTGAGAAGTAGGATGAGAAAAATGAGAAAAATGAGCACGTCTCGCTATTGCACCGCAGCGGTCTGGGCTAGGAAATAAGTCATGCTGTACGCCCTCCTGTATTCCCTCCACACGACCTACTCCGGGTTCAACGTTTTTCGATACATTACGTTCCGTACTTTATTGGCAGCACTGTTTGCGCTCAGTGTGTCCTTTGTCTTGGGGCCGTGGTTGATTGCCCGATTGACTGCGCTCAAGATTGGGCAGCCCATCCGTTCAGATGGACCCGCGGCCCATCAGAGCAAAGCAGGAACGCCGACTATGGGCGGTGCCTTGATCCTTTTCTCACTGATTTTTGCAACGTTGCTGTTGGCAGACTTAACGAATCCATACATCTGGCTTGCCCTCAGCGTGACCATAGGCTTTGGTCTGATCGGGTTTGTGGATGATTACCAGAAACTCAGTCAGCAAAACTCGGTCGGGTTGCAGGGGAAGTACAAACTACTTGCCCAATTCGTAATCGCGTTCGCGGCGGCACTCTGGCTCTTCTGGCACCCCGGATTTGAGAGTACGCTGACCATTCCTTTTCTCAAGGATCTCCGCCCAGACCTGGGTTGGTGCTATGTGCCGTTTGCCGCCCTGGTTGTTGTGGGGGCCTCGAACGCGGTAAACCTGACCGACGGTCTTGATGGGTTGGCAATCGGACCCGTGATGATTGTCGGTGTGACCTATGCCATTTTTGCGTATGTCAGCGGGCATAGTAGAATCGCCGAATACCTGCAGGTACCGTATGTAGCTGGAGCTGGTGAGTTGGCGATTTTTTGTGGGGCACTGGCAGCAGCCGGACTGGGTTTTCTGTGGTTTAATGCCTATCCCGCCCAGATGTTTATGGGCGATGTCGGCTCATTGTCTTTGGGAGCCGCCCTGGGCATTGTGGCGCTTATCAGCAAGCAAGAAATAGTCTTAGCGATAGCGGGTGGGGTCTTTGTGATTGAGGCAGCCTCAGTCATTTTTCAGGTTGGCTCGTACAAGCTGCGGCGCAAACGTATCTTTCGCATGGCACCCCTGCACCATCACTTTGAGTTGCTTGGTTGGCCGGAACCGCTCATTATCGTGCGCTTTTGGATAGTCTCTATTATCTGCGCTTTAGGCGCGCTGAGTACGTTGAAGCTACGCTAACACGAAGAGTCACGAAGAGTATGGATGTGATCGGAAAGAACGTGCTCGTGATTGGTCTTGGACGGACGGGGAGGAGCGTCGCTCGGTTTCTCGTTTCCCAAGGTGGGCACGTCTGCGTCTCGGAGAACCGGACAGGCGACGCTCTTGCCTCAGCTCTGGCACGGCTTGATGGACTCCCCGTAGAAGTTCGTCCGGAAACCGATCCTGAATTGATCCTGCGCGGGATTGATCTGGTGATCCCCAGTCCTGGCGTGCCGGCGACTGCCCCGCTGCTTACAGCGGCGGTGAGTCGCAAGGTTCCGATATGGAGCGAAATTGAACTGGCGTTTCGTTTCCTCTCCTGTCCGATCTTGGCGGTGACCGGTACGAATGGCAAAAGCACGACAACGACCCTGCTCGGTGAGATGCTGCGGCAAAGCGGACGGCGAGTCTTCATCGGAGGAAATCTTGGGACTCCGCTCATCGAGGCGGCGGAGACCCCGTACGATGTTGCAGTCGCGGAAATTTCAAGTTTCCAGCTGGAATGGGTCCATCGGTTTCGCCCGCAGATCGGTCTGTTTCTTAATCTGAGTGAAGATCATTTGGATCGGCATGGCAATGTTGAAACATACGGGGCGGTCAAACGGAGGCTCTTCTTGCGGCAGCGGAGCGCAGACTGGATTGTCATGAACCGGGACGACCAGCTGATCCCATTCCTATGTCAGGAGCTACCCGGCCGGCTCTTTTCTTTTGGTTGGGCTCCTCCATCGGAAAATAGTTCGGATGGGGCAGGGGCCAGGGCGCGGCAAGGTGCATGGATTGATACCGGAACCCTCGTCGTCCGTCATGCGGATCAGGAAACACGCTATCCGCTTGACGGTCTGCGTATTCATGGTCGTCACAATATCGCGAATGTCATGGCTGCGGTGAGTGCAGCAACGTTGTGGGGGACGTCGCCTGATGTGATTCGGACCGTGTTGGCGCGGTTTTCGGGTTTGCCGCACCGGCTTGAGTTTGTGGCAGAGAAGAACGGCGTAACCTATATCAATGACTCCAAAGGGACGAATGTCGATGCCGTGGTGCAATCGCTCCAGAGCTTTTCCGGGCCAATTATCTTGCTGGCTGGAGGAGTAGAGAAAGGGGGCGATTACTGTTCTTTAAGAGATCTGGTGCGGACCAGGGTGAAAAAACTCATCCTCTTTGGTCAAGCCCAGCATGTGTTGCAGGAGGCACTTGGGCGGGAAACAGAAACGCTGCGGGTCGAGGCCTTGGACGCTGCAGTTCAGGCTGCGCACAGTGGAGCGCAGCCTGGAGATACCGTCTTACTTTCTCCCGCATGTGCGAGCTTTGATCAATTTCAAAACTATACCCACCGGGGGGAAGTCTTTCGGTCTTACGTTGAGGCGCTTTAAGAATGTTTCAAGCTGAGCATACCGCTAAGCTGATACATCGTGGTCCAGTTGACTCGTGGCTGCTCAGCGTCGTCGTTCTCCTCATCCTCAGCGGGGAGATATTTGTTTTTAACACCACCTATTTTTATGCGTCCGACCGCTTTGACGACCCCTATTTGTTTGTCCGTAAACACAACCTTGCCCTACTGATCGGCAGCGTCGGATGTGGTGTGGCCATGGTTTTGCCCTCGGCTGTGTTTCGGCGGTTTGCCTACCCTATGTTACTCGTGGCGGTGTTGGGTTTATGCGTCGTCCTCGTGCCTGGCGTTGCCCACGGGAAAGTCCAGCGTTGGTTACCCCTTGGCCCGCTTAATTTTCAACCCTCCGAATTTGCAAAAGGCGCGGTTGTTCTATACCTCGCATATGCGTTGACAAAAAAGTCTGATCGTATCCAGAGCTTTCTGAACGGACTGCTTCCGCCGCTCCTGGTGGTCGGCACTGTGGCGCTATTGATCGCGCTTGAGCCAGACTTGGGAGGAGCCGTCTTTGTGTGCCTGCTCCTATTTGCTTTGTTCTTTGTCGCTGGAGCACAGTTTCGACATTTAGCCCTGCTGGCCGGAGGTGGACTCCTCTTTTTGAGTTACGGCGTACTGAGCGCGGGCTATCGGATGACCCGCTGGTTCGCTTTTTTTAATCAAACAGCGGATTTGCAAGGGGCAGGCTACCAACTGCATCAGTCTTTGCTCGCCTTCGGGGCTGGCGGGGTCCACGGGGTTGGGCTGGGAGAAAGTCGCCAGAAGATGTTTTACCTGCCTGAGGCCCATACCGACTTTATCTTTGCCGTTGTTGGGGAAGAGACCGGCTTATGGGGAACAACAGGTATTCTCGTGCTCTTCGGTCTCTTAGGCGCACGGGGGATATGGATTGCGCTGCATCATCCCACCCGGTTCGGTCAGCTGTTAGCGTTTGGGTGTACGTTCTTACTCGTGTGCCAAGCTGGGCTCAATATGGCCGTTGCGGTTGGACTACTCCCCACAACCGGCCTGCCGCTTCCTTTTGTGAGCTATGGCGGCTCCGCCCTTGTTATGATTCTCCTGTATGTCGGCATCCTGCTGAGTTTATCGTGTGAGGTACAGCGGAGGAATATGGCGCATGCCTAAGACCTTTCGACTCTTACTTGCAGCCGGAGGCACTGGGGGGCATCTCTTCCCTGGCATTGCTGTGGCAGAGGCTGCTCAACGTGAGGTCGATGCTGCGGTGCTCTTTGTCGGCACCCAGGGCGGAATGGAAAAGGATGTCATCCCGCGGTTCGGATTTGCCTTACGTTTTATCCCAGCTGAACAGTTCCGCGGGAGAAAATTGTGGGGCCGGCTCCGAGCGGTGTGGGTTGCCGGTTACGGCATTGGGGCTGCCTGGCGCGTAGTGCGAGAATTTGCTCCTGACGTGATCTTTAGTATCGGTGGATATGCCTCTGGTCCGACCGTCCTGGCCGGTTGGCTGCAACGTGTCCCGTGTGTCTTGCTTGAACCGAATGCGATTCCTGGGCTTGCGAATCGATTCCTGAGTTGGTTTGCCGCACGGGTGTGTGTGGGATTTGAGGCAGCCGTGCGGTTCTTCCCAACCGACAAAGTTGTGTATACCGGGAATCCTGTCCGTCTTGCGCTACGGGCAACGCAGCCGGCACAGTCGACGGACGTTGACGGGAAGCCGTTTACGATCCTCGTTTTCGGAGGGAGTGCCGGAGCGCATAGACTGAATCAAATTGTGCCGCAAGCTTTGTCTCTTGTCCAAACTGATCAAAAGAAACAGCCCCCGTTCCAGGTCATCCATCAAACCGGCAGAGCCGACTACGAGATGGTCAAAGCCCAATATGCGAAAATGCAGATAAGCGCTCGAGTCTTGCCGTTTATTGACGCCATGCAGGATGTCTATGCAGCGGCAGATTTAGTTATCTGCCGGGCCGGTGCAATGACGACTGCAGAACTCACGCTGCTCGGGAAACCGGCCATACTCATTCCCTATCCGCATGCCGCAGACGATCATCAGCGAGCCAATGCTGAAGCGCTTGTCCAAGCCGGCGCAGCCCGTATGGTGCTTGACCGTACCCTTACTCCGGAGTTGTTGCGGCAGGAAATTCAGGGTTTGCTGCGCGAGAGAGAAAAATTAGTTGTCATGGCCCATGCGGCGGCGGCGTTAGGTCGGCCCGATGCGACGGCCTCAGTCGTACAGACGTGTGTGGCAAGTGCGTCTCCTCATGCTGCTGACGAGGGGGTCCCTACAAAATGAAGGGATCAGTCAAGGGATCAATCAAAGGGCCGATCACGGGACCAGAGGCAAGTGTTTCCGTGTCCGCCGATGGGGTAGGCGTGGAGACGGCTCGTCAATATCCGTCTGCTGAAGTGACTCAACAATTCCCACTGGCTCAACCGGCTCAACCCGCGCGCCCGGTGCGTCCGATCAAGGCTGGAGAGACATCTCAGGCGTTGTTGTCGGATGCGCCCGTTCTCTTTGATACGAATCGCCGTATTCACTTTGTTGGTATTGGCGGGGTAGGGATGAGCGGAATTGCCGAAGTGCTGCTGAATCTCGGCTATCGTATCAGCGGCTCTGACCTTGCAGAGTCAGACACGACCACTCGGCTGATTCGAAACGGCGCCCACATCGTCTACGGGCATCATGCTGACCATGTCAGGCCTGACACTGATGTTGTGGTGATCTCATCCGCAGTGAAATACGCCAATCCGGAGGTGGTACGTGCACGTGAGTTGATGATTCCGATCATCCCGCGTGCAGAGATGCTGGCTGAATTGATGCGTCTGAAATACGGTATCGCCGTTGCTGGTACACACGGAAAAACAACAACGACATCCTTAGTAGCGACGGTGCTTGCGCATGCGCATTTTGATCCGACTATGGTCATCGGTGGACGGCTCAACGTGCTGGGCTCAAATGCACGTCTTGGACAGGGTCGCTTTCTGGTCGCCGAAGCAGATGAAAGCGATGGGACGTTTCTCTTGCTTAGCCCGACTATTGTGGTCGTGACTAATATTGATCCTGAACACCTCGACTATTATGGACATATGGATCGCGTTCGGGCTGCCTATCTCGACTTTATCAATCGGGTGCCCTTTTACGGTCGTGCCGTGCTGTGCCTGGATAGCGTCAATGTTCGCGCCCTCCTGCCCCAGGTGCGCAAACGCTTTGTGACCTACGGCTATAGTCCCGAGGCCGACTTTTACGCAAAACGGCTGACGGTTTCTGGACTGACGACGCGCTGTGAGGTGTGGCACGGCGCCGAGCGACTCGGAGAGCTGCAGCTGAATTTGCCCGGACGTCACTCTGCGCTTAATGCACTTGCCGTTGTCGCTGTGGCGCAGGAATTGGGTATTGCGTTCTCGCATGTGCAGCAAGCCTTGCGCGAATTCGCTGGCATCCAGCGACGATTTGAGATAAAGGGCGAGGTGGCGGAGGTGTTGGTGGTTGACGACTACGCACATCACCCTGAAGAATTACGGGCTACTTTGCGTGCGGCCAGAGAAGGATTTGGTCGTCGCCTGGTCGCGATTTTTCAACCCCACCGGTACACGCGAACCGAACACCTCTTTGATGAGTTCCTGTCGGCTTTTGATGACGCGGATGTCTTGGTGCTGACTAATATCTATCCTGCTGGAGAAGAACCGCGGCCTGGAATCTCCGGAGAAACGCTCTACGAGGCCATACGACGACGTGGGCATGCTGACGTCCACTTTGTTCCGGAACGTGCCGACCTGGCGCGGACCGTTCACACCTTCACGCGAGCTGGAGATCTCGTATTAACTTTGGGGGCCGGAGATATTGTGCGTACTGGTCCTGAACTGCTCACGCGGCTGCACGACGGAGGAGCGCGTGCTGACTGAGCTGAAAGCCCGCCTTGCCCACTTGTTCGGACCGCACGTCCGCTTTGACGTGGCATTGGCACAGTATACTTCGTTTCGGATTGGCGGACCGGCCGACGTCTTGGTTGAGCCTCATAGCTTGGAGGAACTCCAGACGTTGATTCGCCTCGTTACGGAGGAGCGCGGGCCCTTCTTCCTTCTGGGCGGAGGAACGAATGTTTTGATCAGTGACAACGGTATTCGCGGGGTTGTGATTCGGTTAGGGCGACGATTTGATTACACCGAGTGGAAGGAGCAACCCGGTAGCGCATTGGTCACAGTGGGAGCGGGCCGTTCGCTGGGGAGATTTGTGCGTGAGGCGGCTCGGAAAGAATACAGTGGGGTGGAGTTTGCCGAAGGGATTCCCGGCACGGTGGGTGGAGGCCTGCTGATGAATGCCGGAGCCTTTGGCGGAGAACTGAGTCATGTGGTGCAGGCAGTCACCGGTGTGAATGTTGCAGGTCAGCGCGTGCGGCTACCTGGGGCGGACCTTGGATTTGCCTATCGCAAGACGGCACTGCCTGAGCAGTTTATTGTTGGAGAGATTGAATTTCTTTTGTCGCGAAAAAATCAGACGTCTATTGCCGCGTCCATGGGCCAGGCACGTGAAAAACGCAGACGGGCCCAGCCGCATGGGTATCCGAACGCGGGCTCTATTTTCAAAAATCCACCCGGAATGTATGCCGGGCGCGTGATTGAAGCGGTAGGCTGCAAGGGGAGCTGCAAGGGGCCGGCAAAGATCTCTGACCGGCACGCCAATTTTATTGTGAATACCGGCGGAGCAACCGCAACACAGGTATGGCAGCTCATGGAACACGTCCAACGTGTGGTGTGGCAAGAAAAGCAGGTCTGGCTTGAGCCTGAGATTCGTCGGGTTGGAGAATGGTAGCAGTCAAAGGGACAGACCGGATTGTGGGCGTTGTAGGCGTTGTCTGGGGAGGACTCTCCGCGGAACGGGAAATCTCGCGTCTGACCGGTGAGGCCGTCTGCTCAGCCCTAGAGATGCGTGGATATCCGGTGCGCTCTATTCGGGTTGAATCGGATGGGGCCTGGATTGCTCAGGTTCAAAAAACTGACGTGGTCTTTATCGCCTTGCACGGGAAGTTCGGGGAAGATGGTGCGATGCAAGGCGTTCTCGAAACACTGGGGATTCCTTATACTGGATCCGAAATTTTAGCGAGTGCGCTGGCCATGAATAAACCCATGACGAAGCGGGTCTGGCAGACCCACGGTTTACCCACGCCGCAATGGGAAATCATTGAGAAGGATGCCGAGTGGCAGCTTGCGACCCTCTCGTACCCAGTGGTGGTCAAACCGATTGCGGAAGGCTCGAGTGTGGGCGTGAATATCGTGCGCTGCGAAGCCATGCTGGAGCCGGCGTTAAGACAGACGTTTCGGTACGATGCGGCCTGTCTTGTGGAAGCTTATATCCCAGGAAAAGAAGTCACCGTCGGCATCTTGGACGAAAAGGCTCTGGGCGCTATGGAGGTTGTTGCGAAAGGCGAATTCCACTCCTATGCGGTGAAATATACTCCAGGCCGTGAAGAGTTCCTGATGCCCGCACCCCTGCCGTCATCACAATACGAGCAGGTGCTCGGACTGGCGCAGCAAGCCCATAGGGTATTAGGCTGTAGCGGCTACAGCCGCATCGACACCCGCGTGAGTCCGACCGGAGAGATTTTTCTGATCGAACTGAACTCACTGCCCGGCCTGATGGCCTTGAGTTATCTGCCGCGCATCGCCGCGCATGCCGGACTGACCTATGAGGATCTGGTTGAGACGATTCTCCAGCAGGCGACACTGCATATTCAACGCGAGGTGATATGAGACAGTCCACCCTCCTCCAGTCCTCGCCGATCCGACTATCAAATCGACGCCTATGGCGGTCGGTGACACGACAGGCGCGGTCGGCTTTCCGGTCGGTCCTCCTGCTGGGCGTGATAGCTGCAGGCCTAGTCAGTGGCGGGATGCTGCTGGTCCAGTATGCCCAACACCACCCGTATTTTGCAGCCAAAGACATTGTTGTATTGACAGATGGTCAGCTCACACAGGAAGAGGTCCGGACGTGGGGAGAACTGGCACTCGGGATCAATATTTTAAACTTCGACGCCGGGGATATAGAGCAGCGCTTAGCGCAGCATCCCTGGATTCGGACTGCAGACGTCTCGCGCGAGTTCCCGCAGCGCATCCATGTTGTGATTCGCGAACACCATCCCGTCGTCGTCATCCGGCGACAAGAGACCACCTACCTCGATACGACGGGAGAGACCTTTGTCGATCCGTCGTCAGACGTCCGCGATTTGCCGTACCTGAGTGGGCTGGAGAGGATTCCCCTCGACACGCAGACGGCGCAAACCGTGTTGGCCGAGGCTGTTGTGTGTCTTGCTCTCAGCCGAGAGTGGGGCGTAGAGCTGTCTGAAATCCAGTGGGATAATCAGCAGGGGTATACCGTATTTCTGTCGGATCGCCACGTGGCGATCCGACTTGGGCATGAGATCAAATCCAATGTATTTGTGCTGGTTCGGCGCGTACTGGAGACATGGCCGCCAGACAGGCCGGCGGCTGTCTTTGATACACGCTTTGCCGACCAGATCGTGGTGCATCCTTTCCCGATCGAGTTACAGGGAAGAGGGGTAGAGCCAACGCAGACGATATAGGGGGGGGCGGTATGGATAAAGAAGATTCCCTGCTGGTGAGTGTTGATATTGGGACGTATAAGACCGCTGTTGTGGTCGCAGAGACGACGCCCGATGGGGTCGCCGTCCTCGGCATCGGGACCGCCCCATCCCAGGATGTGCGGAAGGGGCTGGTGAACAATGTCGAGAATGCTGTCCAAGGACTACAAAAGGCGGTGGCAGAGGCGGAGGTTGGAG
>CAUZQN010000037.1:0-10460 GCA_963581605.1 uncultured Binatia bacterium (SeqCode) | reverse complement strand
GGTCAAACTCCACTCCGCCCATTACGCCTAAACCACTACACGGGTCATGAAAGTGTAGGGCGAGGCGGGTAGGTTCATGCTCCCACGTCCAAGGCAACAGGGAATCATACGGTGTTTCATCATCTTCAAGCGGCGTTTCTGGAAAAGAAAATATTGAGAAGTCGCGGTCGCTCGCCTGGTTAGAGACAGCTCCGTTGTGCAAGGAGTTGCCCAAGGTCTGACAAAAGACCTCGACAAAACGATCACGCTCCGGCCCGGGCCAGCGCAGACCCACCCCCAATTCTAATTGTGTGGCATTGACCTTGCCCTGGACAGTCAGATCGGCCAACGTTCGTATCTGCGGAGACTCATCGTGTAGGAAACGCAGACTAAAGACCTGCATAAAATTGTTTTTTGCGGCCGCGGCATAACGTCGTCCAATCGCGACATCAATGTCATGTTCTTGCGCCACTTCGCAAAAAGGCAGGATAACATCGGAAAAGAAAGAGACACCAAGCGTGGGCTCTCCCTTGCCCGCTTTGATCAACTCCCTCCCCCGCTGTCGGAGTCCGATCCCAACATCGCACACGGGCTGGACCACATTCCAGCCGTGAATAAAGAAGATGCGCACAGAGTCGTGCAGTGCGGTGAGTTCAGACAGGAGTTCGACTAGCGCATCGAGAAACCACGGAGCATCTTCTTTGACTTGGCTTACACGATTTAAGTCTAGCTCATTGCGATCATGCGAATGGTTGATCAGCGCATAGCTGCCTGTTCGCGCAGCCAGATCTTGGGTGAGATCAGCAGTATACAGGTCATTGACCTTGATGCTGTCCTTAATCGGAGCATCAGCCGGACGACGACCTCCGTGCGGCGCTACTAAGACAATGGGGACCTCACCGGAGATAAACGTCATCCACGGCGGGAGGTTAGCCTCAAACGAAAACGGCATGGCCGTACTATAGCCGATATCTCAGCCAGACAGAACGTCTCGCCAAAGAGAAACGCAAACAGTCTAGCCGTCCGCCTCACCAAGCTGATGTTCGAGCTCCTCAACGGAGACGCTGCCTGGCCTTTGAGCGGTTCGCGCCATCTGGTTCGCCATTTTTTGTAGGAGCTGATTGCATGGGGTCGGGACGCCGTATAATCGGCCCAGCATCACAATTTCTCCATTGAGAAAATCGGTCTCAATCGTGGGCAAGCCGCGCACCAAACTTTGCCATGACGAGCCACCCGTGCGCGGATGACCTTCGATATCTACCAACTTGATCTGAGACCGTACCCGTTCTTGCCATTCTTCCTCAGGCACAAAATCAATGCCTGCGGCCTGGTAGCAGGCCAACGCCTCATCTCGCAAGGCATGTATAAGCTTTCGAGAACGTGCACCAAATCCGCACACGGCTTGGAAAGCGTTGCGCACATTACTCAGCAGCTTGGTATATTTCCAGCGCATGATGTTTGGATCGGGCTTAGCGCTGAAACCGCATTGAGTCAGGTCATGCGTCACGTGCGTAATGAGAGGGTCTATCCCCTGGGGATAACAGCCCGCGTCCAGAATCCCACCGATAGGTTGGGCGTGATTGAGCACTAGACCAGGCTCAAGATATGTCGCTGGCATCCATACTACCATGCCGTATACGCACGAAAAGCGGCGCGCAGCCATGCGCTCATTGTCCACACCATTCTGGCCACAAATCACGGCCCGATCGCTGCCGCCGGCACGCTCAAGATCGCGCAAGGCCATTTCTGTATCCTGAGATTTCATTGTCAGCAGTACAACATCATCAGTTGAGAACGCGAGCTCGCCGGGATGACCGACTGCCGGGATAGCAAGCTGGAAGGTTTCCTGCGGGACCTTGAGGGTCAGGCCCTGGTCCTGGATAATTTTCAGGTGATCGCCACGACAAATGAGCACTACCTTGTGTCCCTGATGGAAAAGACGAGCGCCAATTGCTCCGCCAATTCCGCCTGCGCCGTATATAATGTATCGCATCCGGCCTTTTCAGTTTTTTAGGGACGGTTCACAAGCCGTAGCTTGCATGACAACCTACCCATATTTTCTCAAGTTATGACTAATTCCTTAGGACTGCCCTTTTCGCTCTTTAGGCGTCTACTCACTCTTGGGCCAAAGGTCTTCGCCCTTTAATGCCGTACAGATCGGCCACGTTTTGTCCCAACAGCTTGGCCTTGGTCTCGGGTTTCAGCAGTGCCACCATTTCACGCAGGTCGTCCATCACCCCCGGCTTCGCCTCAGAGTGAGGATAGTCACTGGCCCAAAAGAAGCGATCGTCGCCAACCAGATCAATAATTGCCGGGACTGTTTTTTCGTCCGGATCGCACGAAATCCAGCAGTTGGATTTAAATAACTCGCTCGGATGACGTCTCATTTTTTTTGAGAAGCGTCCGATGGACTCAAACTTCCCATCCATGCGCTCCAGCCAAGCACTGATCCAGCCAGCGCTGGATTCCAATACGATAAACTTCAACTCTGGAAATTTCTCAAACGTTCCGTACTGGAACATCGTCGTAAACGCCGCCTGGACAGCAACCGCTGACATCACCGTAAAATACCAGCCCTGCCCCCGCATACCATCGAAATGGGCGGCGGCCATGGGCGGATTCGGCTCGATGGTGGGGTGTATGCCTATCGAGACACCGAGTTCCTCAGCCTTGGCCCAGAACGCATCGTGGTCCGCGTGACCGTGCGGTTTGCGCGTAATAGTATGGGGCGCAACGAAGGCTCCGCGCGCGCCGTCTTTGACCGTGCGCTCAAGCTCTTTCAGCGCCAAGTCCACATCACCCAGCGAGATATGAGCTATCGGGATCAAACGATCATTCGAGTCCGCGCAAAAGTCAACGATCCAGCGATTATAGGCCCGGCAGTAAGCATCACACAGGACGACATCAGACACTTCCGGTTCCCACAGCAAGGCTAAGGACGGATACAAGACTGATGCATCAACGCCCTCCTGATCCATAAATTGCACCCGCTCTTTAGGGTCCATGGCCCCGAGGGGCGCACAGCCGGCATAGGTGCGGTCCGGCCGAGGCATGAGCTCTTCCAGGCTCTTGCCATACCCGCCGACCATAAACAGCGTCCCGCCGGAATTGCGTTTGGACATTCTTCCGTTGACTTCGAGATATTCCAAGCCACGATCATCCGTTTTTATCCGGATGGCCCGATCACGAAATGTGGGGTCGAGATAGTGCTCCCACAGATCAAGGGGCTCAAGAATATGGGCATCCGCATCAATAACCAAAGAACCAAGCGACATTGTCATGGGATCGTCCTTTCCGATTCAAGTCAGCACAGCCAGCACCACTTATAGAGTTACAGGAACTGCTCCCATTGTGCCAAGCCTGGGAGGGAAGGCCAGGCCTCATCTTTTTCTGCATTTCTGCAAATTTTCGATTGACATTCCCAGGCCACTCGCAGGATAATCACAGTCGCGAAAGGAGGAGCAGCGCATGGCCAATGATCCAATTTTTTCCGCAGACTCGCATACCATGGAGCCGGCAGATCTGTGGGTACAGCGTGTTGACAGCGGCTTCCGTGACCGGGCTCCGCGGGTCATTAAAGATTACCAAGACAACAGGGGCAGCTTCTTTGTTGCCGAAGGGCTGATGCCGTTCCCCATCGGTGGTGGGTTTGCGGCAGGCAAAGACCCCAAAGAGCTCGCCACCAATCAAAACGTCGGATACGAAGCAGCCCGTCCCAGCGGTTGGGACCCAGCTGAACGGCTCAAAGATCAGGATATCGACGGGGTCGAAGGCGAAGTCCTGTATACCACGCTCGGTATGTTTCTCTTTCATCTCAAAGACGCCGACCTGCAGTGGGCGTGCTTTCACGCCTATAACGATTGGATTGCCGAGTTTAGCAGTCACGCGCCGCAACGGCTCATTGGTCTCGGCCTGATCGCTATGCAAGACGTTGAAGAAGCCGTTCGCGAGCTACAGCGTATTGCGAAGAAAGGGCTGCGTGGGGCAATGATCAATGCTGCCGCGCCAGGGGATTTGCCCTATAGCGATGCCCATTATGATTCGTTCTGGGCGGCAGCCCAAGATCTGAACCTGCCGATGAGTCTGCATATTCTAACGGGCAAGCAGAACATTCAGCTCAAAAAAGGCCGGGTGGCCTCCAATATGTCGATTATTCACGAAGTCCAAAACTCGCTGACCGACCTTATTTATAATGGCGTATGCGAACGCTTTCCACGGCTCAAGCTCGTCTCGGCTGAAAACGATATTGGCTGGATCGCGCATTACCTGAATCGCCTGGATATCTCGGCTGAAACTCTGAAGTATGTCGATCCCACGCCCAATACGCTGCTACCCAGCGAGTATTTCAAACGCCAAGTCTATGCCACGTTCCAAGACGACCGGCCCGGGGTCGTGACCTATGAGTTCGCGGGTGAGAATAATCTGATGTGGGCGTCGGACTTCCCGCACCGTGCCTCCACCTGGCCGCGTTCGCGCCAGGTGGTTGAGCAAAATTTTGCGGGCATTCCTGCACAAGTGAAACGGAAGATCACCTATGACAATGCGCGGCGTTTATACGGATTGTCATACGCGCGGGAGTCAAAGATGGGGTCGAAGGATGGGTTCACAGATGGGATGAGGGCGGGAATAACAAAATCCGAGCACTCTGCCTTCAGAATCTGGGAGAGCTGAGGGAGCTGTGAGTAGGGGGGGGGAGAGGCGTTAGGAGAGGCTCAATTCTCGTCCGCCTTCTTCTCTCCCCGCTACATGGCATATTCCGTCGACGGAATATGAGACCTGGCAACCTAACGCACTCGGTCTAAGGCTCACAATCCTCCAAACGGCATATATTTTTTGATGCTTAAGGAGGGGGCGACTTCTTGGATCAGAGAACGTGTCGGATTACGCTCCGCTAATCCGACCTACGGCTGTCGAAATCCGCTTAGGTCAAGTTAAGTCAAAATATCTTTCTCTCGTAACGCTGCTATTTCATCCTGACTCAAGCCCACAATCTCAGTCAGGATGGCGTCTGTATCCTGGCCTAGACACGGTGCCGGCCGCTGGATTTTGTATGGTGTGCGGGACATTGTCCACGGCACGCCCATGTGGCGACGCTTACCGACTTCCGGGTGTTCAAGTTCAACAAAATAATTCCGCGATCCAACATGCGGACTGTTGATCATGTCAATCGCATCCAATGAGGGATAGGCAGGGATGCTCGCCTGCTGCAGGCTTTCCGTGACCTCATCTGCCGTACGTTCCTGTGTCCAAGCAGTCACAATTTCTTCAAGCACAAGCTCGTTTTCTTTACGCGCCGACAGCGTGACAAAGCGTGCATCCGAAGCCAGCCCAGACTGGTGCATGACTGCGCACAAACGCTGCCATTCGGCATCGTCTCGTACAGACAGGCTGACCCAGCGATCTTCACCTTTACACCGAAACACCCCGTGCGGAGCCATATAGGGATCATGGTTGCCGCGACGCTCGGGCTGGGTCTTATTCATGCTGTAATCCATAAACGCTTCAGGCAACAACATAATGGCAGCTTCCCATTGCGAAAGGTCAATATACTGCCCCTGCCCGGTCTTCTCTCGGTGGAGCAAGGCAGCCATAACCGCAAAAGAGGCATGCACCCCGCCATTGGGGTCGCCGTAAGAGAAACCAGCCATCATCGGCTCTCCGCCGACATAGCCCGTCAGCGAAGACAAGCCACTTTGAGCAACCTGAGGCGGGCCGTAGGACACAAAGTCCTTTTCCGGTCCGCTGGTCCCATAACCCGGCAAAGAAACCATGATGATATCGGATTTGACCTGGCGCAACTCGTCATACCCGAGGCCCAGCTTATCCATCACGCCCGAAGCAAAATTATTCATCACAATATCGCTCTTCTCGATAAGCGTTTTGGCGATAGCAATTGCTTCCGGCGCTTTGAGATCGAGCGTGATCGAACGTTTGCCCTGGTTGTATTGGTTAAAATAGCCAGCCCGATTCACTCCCGGTTCATTATCCGGCCAGGGTGGAATGAGACGCGAGGGACACAACCGCTTTGCGCTCTCAATGCGAATCACATCTGCCCCCAGGTGGGCCAGCTGCAGGGCACCATACGGCCCAGCCCAGGCCCAGCAAAAATCGGCCACACGAATTCCCTCTAATGGTGGTCGGCTCATGATGATCTTCTTTTGCGCTATATGGATCCGGCTTGCTGGAGTGTGGTTAGCTCTTGCTTTGTCATGCCGAGTTCGGCGTACACCTCAGCATTATGCTGGCCAAGGCACGGGGCAGGACGACGGAGTTCCCACGGAGTTTCCGAGCAGATATACGGCGCGCCGGGATAGGTCAGCGTCCCGGCTTCGGGATGACCCAAACGGGCGAAGAAGCCTCGGGCGTTCAAGTGTTCTGAGTCAAGCAGAGAGCCCATAGTCGACACTGGAGCAAATGGAATCCGACGTGCCTGGGCCTTAAGATACAGATCTTGCACGGTATAGTCCTTGACCCAGTCTTGGATGAGCAATTTGAGCGCATCCCAGCTCTCAGCCCGCTTGAGACGATCTTTGAAGATCGGCTCTAGGCCCCACTCCGGGTTCCCCATCAGATCAACAAACGACTCCCAGTGGTGTTCTTCTACGCAGCAGATAAAAATCCAGCCGTCTTTACATTCCATCAAATCCAGCGGCTGGATCGGTCTATTCCCGAGCCGTGAGGCCGCCACACCAGCATAAGAGGCCATTATGGTGCCAAACTCGGAAATGCCCATCAGGCATTCCTGGACCGAGAATTCGATATGTTGGCCCGCCCTATCTCGCAGTGTGGCAAACAGCGCCCCAAGCGAAGCCACCGCCGCATGCACCCCAGCCGTAAAACCGGCCTGCTGTCCAAAAGGTTTCAGCGGCGGCAGATGATCGGTCCCCGGCCCAGCGCCGTTGAGAAAGCACAGGCCACCGGCATTCCACAGGGTCAGGTCTGAGGCCTGATAGTTCGTATGTGGCCCGTTCAAACCAAAGGGCGCAATTGAGGTCATGACCAAGCGCGGATTGATCTGGGCAAGCTGGTCATAGACCAAGCCGGCAGCAGCTATCTGTGTTGGATGGACATTGTGGATGAGCAGGTCGACGTTTTTCACTAAACGCTGGAAGACGTCCTGACCTTTGGTGTTTTCAAGGTCGAGCGTGATACCGCGTTTATTGGTGTTGAGAAAAAGAAACAGGCCACTCTTTTCGGGGTGCGGTCTTCCGCCAGGAAACGGGCCGCGTTGGCGGGCCGGGTCCCCGCCATCCGGCGGTTCAATCTTAATGACCTCAGCTCCCATGTCGGCCATCAGCTTTGTGGCATACGAAGCCGCGACCATATCTCCACACTCAAGAATCCGAAAGCCTGATAAGGCGCTAGGCATAGCCCCTCCCTTTTCGTACTGCCGGACGTATCCAGCGTAGTGAAACCGAACTCTAGTGGGCCGTTTGTGTCACGTCAAGCTTGACTCCGCTCTCAGCACTCAGTACTCGTAGCACAGCCATGGACCTCATTGACATTTACCTGCGTGTCGAGCGCGCAGATATTGCGCTTATCAAATTTATTATTGAATCCTACGAAGAATTCGGCATCGTGCGCACGATAGATCGTAAAAAGGCCATTATCGTCATCCTCGTCGTGCCGGATTTCATCGATCACACCTGGGCAGCGCTCGAATCTCTGCGCGAACACATAGACTGGCACGAAGTTCCCCGCCCAACCGAGCATGACGATTGGCTGATGGAAAAGATGCATCCCGAGGACAAAAACGAGCTCTAGGACGAGGGACAGGCCCCACCAACTCATTCGACCTCATTCATTCCGCACCGTCTACGTTATGGCCAAACACACCGACTGGGTGACCGCGAGCGAGATTGCGACCTATGCCTATTGTCAGGAGTCGTGGCGACTGACCCATGGCCTGAAAATACCTCCAGGCAATATGCGCGCATTCAAACACGGCACAGCCAAACATGCGGCGTGGCAAAAGGTTGAACGATTTACCTCAGGGCTAATACGAGCCGCGTGGGTGTTGGCCAGTGTCACGCTAACGTTGCTCCTCGCGCGCTTCTTCTTAGTGTGATGGATATCCTCAGGATGGATATCCTTAGGGTGGATACCCTTAGTCTGACTCTTATTCTGTCCGTCCTGGTCTTGGTCTTTGCTCTTATATGGCGACACAAGGCGGGCTTTGGATACGGAAAGACCATCAGCCACGATAACGTCCGCCTGTCCTCAGAACGGTGTATGCTGCGGGGCAAACCGGATCGCATCGTGCAACGTGGCAGATATTTTATCCCGGAAGAGAAGAAATCAGGACTGAGACCGGCTGAGAGTTATCAAGCCCAACTCGGCTGATATCTCATTTTAATCGAACAGGAGTACGGGGTGCGCCCACCGTATGGATTCCTCGTCCTGGGGGACGGCAGACGCATAAAGGTAAAAAATACGCGCAAGCTGCGCTCTCTGGTCATCGATATTGCGAAGCGCATACGAGAACATCGCCACTGGCTCGACGAACCCCTGCCCCCTCCCGCTACTCCGGCGAAATGCCGAAACTGCGGCCAGCGGCAAAACTGTGAGCAGCGGTTGGTATGACGTGTTGAGGAGGAGAGGCCGACCCAATAAGAGGACAATCCCACAGGGTATCGGTGTCACGTTAAGGAATATTTTACGCTACGGTCGGCCTGGTCCATTCCCTCGCCCTGCTAGGGAGAGGGCGGCGGACGCGGGTGAGGGTCGCTCAGATGAAGAGTACCTTTAGATTCCCCTCACCTTCATCCTCTCCCCTAAGGGGCGAGGAAAAAAGAGGCACATAGTCGCGTCCAGCGTTAAGCTAACACCCAGGACGCACAGGGCTACCCTTCCTCCACACTTACACCGCCCCTTTCTCCCGAAACCGGGCAATATCCTCCCACGAGTAGCCCGCTTCCAGCAAAACCTCTTCACTATGCTGGCCCAATTCAGGCGGCGGGTTTGAGGTGTCGAGCGGAGTATCACTAAGAGTGATGGGAGTGCCGACGACCCGAACTTTTCCAATCTGAGGATGGTCCATTTCCGTGATATAGCCGTTCGCCAAGGCTTGCTCGCTGTTGAGAATGTCTTGATAATCCTGAACCGGCGTAGCCAGAACGTCGACACCAGTCAGAATTTCCATCCACTCAGCCGTGGTCTTGGTCGGAAACACTTCATCCAGGAGTTGCTCGATCTTGACGCCACGAAAGTTGCGGATCACATTGTCGCTATACTCGGGCTCAGACACAATATGTTCAATGCCCAGCACCCGACAGAAGTCCGGCCAACGTTTGTCGTCAACACCGGCCAGACAGATCCAGCCATCTTGGGTTTGAAAAGACCCCCAGACGCCCTGCAGGAATTGATGTCCGCGGCCGGCCTTGCGCGTCTCGACCCCACTCACTGAGGTGAAATTTATTTCCATCGGCTGCATCGCGATAACCGTACCGTAGATACACGCGTCAACCTTTTGGCCCTTGCCCGTCTTCTCACGAGCATACAGCGCGGCCAGAATCCCGCTCATCAGAATAAAGGCTCCGGAGTGGTCGGCAATCAGACTGCCACACGGGAGCGGCCGATCATCCGGCATCCCGTTTTTGGCCATGATGCCGCCTGCCGCTTGGGCTAACGTGTCACGACTCGGCCTCGTCACCCACGGTCCCTGCGGCCCCCACGATGATCCGGCCGCATAAATAAGACGTGGGTTCTGTTTCGATAATTTTTCATAGCCAAAGCCGAGTCGATCCAGCACGCCAGGCCGGTAATTACTCAGCAACACATCGGCTGAGTCGACCAGGCGAGACAAAATTTCTTTTGCCTCAGGTCTCTTCAAATCAAGCGTCAGGCTACGTTTGCCGCGGTTCATGGCCAGGAAGTAGTGGCTGAAATCCGCGTTTTTCGCGTCCTCGCCCGCGATGAGCTTGACCACCAGAAACCGGCTCAAATCTCCCACATCACGCATTTCAACTTTGATAACATCCGCGCCCATATCAGCCAGGAACAGTCCAGCGTATGGCCCCTGGATCTCCTGGGCAATTTCGATGACTTTTACTCCGTCGAGTGGTCCCGGCATACCTATCCTCCTGATGGTGACTTGAGCCCGCTTGTACGGTAGGCCGCAACACGCGTCAAGTTGGCTCGATATTCGAAATCATTTTCCAATGAAGGAATCAGCACAGAGTCTGTTTTTTCCTTGACCCGACACTCTTTGTGGCGTAGCGATAATAAGAAGGAAGAGGACAGTATGGACTATAATAGTCGGATTATTCGAGACCCAAACGTATGTGGTGGAGAGCCTGTTATCAGGGGAACGCGAGTGACACTCCACACGGTACTGGCGAGTTTAGCTGAAGGTGCGAGTGTCGCGGAAATCGTGGCAGATTTCTCCACGCTGACGGAAGAAGACGTACGTGCGGCCATTGCCTTTGCGGCTACCTCTGCCCAAGAGGATCTGCCTGTCCCTGGTATCCCCAATAACCTGT
>CAUZQN010000036.1:0-10529 GCA_963581605.1 uncultured Binatia bacterium (SeqCode) | reverse complement strand
AGGGAAAACCGACGTCATGAACGCGGACGAAGTGTTTATGCAACGGGCCGTGGACTTGGCGATGCGCGCGCAGGGGCGCACGAGCCCCAACCCCGTTGTCGGTGCGGTGGTCGTCCGCGGACGCTGTGTTGTTAGTGAAGGCTATCATCACCAGGCGGGCCTTCCGCATGCAGAGATTGAGGCGCTGCGTAAAACTCAGCACCCCGTGCGGGGCGCCACAGTATACGTCAATCTCGAGCCCTGCTCGCACCACGGCCGCACCCTGCCATGTGCGGACGCGCTTATAGAGGCGGGCATTAAACGCGTTGTGGTTGGTATGACGGACCCCAACCCGCGCGTTCGTGGACGTGGGATTCGGCGGCTTCGACGTGCAGGAATTACGGTCACAACTGGAGTGCTCAAAGAGGTGTGCAAACGCATCAACGAGGACTTCAGCGTCTGCATCCGGACTGGCAAGCCTTTTGTGACCCTCAAGTTGGCGGCCTCTTTGGATGGACGTATTGCTGCGGCAAGTGGTGACGCGCGCTGGATTAGCGGAGATGCGTCGCGTCGTGTGGTGCACGAACTGCGGAATTATGTCGATGCGATCATCGTTGGCGCAGAGACAGTGAAGGTCGACAATCCTCAGCTGACCTGTCGAATCCGTGGTGGACGGGATCCGCTCCGCGTCATCCTTGACGGCCGTCTCAGCATCAGTCCGGCGGCACAGGTATGCACGCAGCAGTCGAAAGCCGCGACACTGATTGCAACAACCCCACGGGCCGCCCGTCTTCGTGGGGCCGCGTTTAATAAGATTGGGGTGGAAGTCGTGTCCTTTTCCGGCCGGCAGGGGCGGATTTCGTTGTGTTCCGTGCTGGAATCCTTAGCAACCCGGGGAGCCAAGCATGTGCTTATCGAAGGCGGGGGACAAGTCGCAGCAGCAGCCCTGCAAGAAGGTGTTGTGAATAAGGTCTTATTTTTCTATGGCCCGGTTCTGCTTGGTGGGGATGGTCGGGCTATGCTCGCTCCGTTGGGTATTACACGGGTTGCCGAGGGGCTGAAACTTCGTACAATGCAGTTCGACCAAATTGGAAAAGATGTGATGGTGTCGGGATATGTCGAGACACCCTAAGGAGCCACTATGCCAATCGCGCTGTCACCAGTAGACGAGGCATTACAGCATCTCAGCCAAGGCAAAATGGTTGTGCTGGTTGAGGACGACAACGGCGAGGGGGAAGCCGATCTGTGTCTTGGCGCCGAGTCGACCACGCCGGACGGGGTCAATTTTATGGCAACCCACGGCCGGGGACTGATCTGTCTGGCCTTAACGGAAGAAAAAATCCGCGAGCTGGGCATTCCTATCCTGGGGCAGGGGTATGATGGGAGCCGGCAGCGAGTTTTTGGCGCTTCGATTGAAGCCCGTCGTGGCGTGACCACCGGCATCTCCGCTTCCGATCGTGCAATCACGATCACGGTCGCAGTACGAGATAATGTCGGCCCGGCCGACCTTGTTATGCCGGGGCATGTCTTTCCCTTATTTACCCACCGAGGTGGAGTGTTGGCCCGGCGTGGCTTATCTGAGGGGGGGGTCGATCTGGCACGGCTCGCCGGCCTGAAACCGGCCGCTACCTTATGTACGATACTCCGCGACGATGGTGATGTCGCCCAAGGCCAAGAGGTGGTAGATTTCGCGCGCGAGCATGGGCTGCCGATTGTGAGTATCGCAAGCCTGATAACGTATCGTTTACGGACAGAATCCGTCATTCATCGGGTTGGAGAGGGCGAGATTACCAGCCCTTTTGGAGGGAAGTTTTTGGCCATTGTCTACCGGACTGAGGTGGATAATCATGAACACATCGCTCTAGTCAAAGGACGCGTCGATGCGCATGAGACTGTCCCCGTCCGGGTCCACTCGCAGTGTTTGACTGGTGATGTGTTTGGATCGGAGCGGTGTGATTGCGGAGAACAACTGACGCACGCCATGGAATTTATTGCCCAGGAAGGCCACGGTGTTGTCATTTATCTCCAGCAAGAAGGGCGCGGGATTGGATTGGCAAATAAAATTCGGGCGTATGCACTTCAGGATAAAGGGATGGATACGGTCGAGGCCAACCTCCATCTTGGGTTTGAAGAGGATCTCCGAGATTATGGCATAGGCGCCCAGATCCTCCGTGATCTGCGTGTGGCGCAGGTTCGTTTGCTGACCAACAATCCGCAAAAAATTAGCGGCCTCGAAGAGTATGGGGTCAAGGTTGTGGCACGGCAGCCTATTGAGACGCAGCCGCATAAAGGTAATATTCACTACCTACGGGTGAAAAAAGAAAAACTGGGGCATTTATTTTCAGAACTCAAGCCGCTGCTTTAAGAGAATCAATGCTATCCAATTTTACCTTAGGATGGGATTGGATTAGGAGAGGACGGGAGCAATCATGGCCCGGATCATTACCGGCAAACTCGATGCAACAGGCATGCGATTCGGCATCGTGGTGTCTCAGTTTAATAGTTTGATCACCGAGCGCTTACAAGCCGGCGCTATTGACGCATTCTGTCGTCATGGAGTGCGGGACGAAGACATCGACGTTGTCCTTGTTCCCGGGGCATTTGAAATTCCGCTCTTTGCCAAGCAGATGGCAACGAGCGGACGGTACCAGGCTGTCGTGTGTGTCGGAGCAGTCATCAAGGGCGAGACGCCGCATTTCGATTATATTTCCGCTGCGATGACACAAGGCATCAAAGAGATTATGCTCTCCTCCGGGGTGCCTGTCACCTTTGGAGTGCTGACCACAGAATCGGTTGAGCAAGCGCTTGATCGAGCTGGGGCGAAGTTGGGCAATAAAGGCTGGGAAGCTGCTCTGTCTGCCATTGAGATGGTACAGGCGTTACAGGCATTGCAGGCAATACTACAAGAAACCGAGTAGTAGCACGATGGGATCACGGCGTCAGGAACGCGAGTTCGCCCTACAAATTCTCTATCAGGTTGATATCAGTGGCGTGGCGCCGCAGCAGGCGCTGGCCCTATTTCAGCAGTGCTTTACTCAGACGAGTGAGGTCGGTGCGTTTACAATCGATTTGGTCAAAGGCGCGTGGCGTGATCGTGCTCGGCTCGATAGCCTGATTTCTGATGCTGCAGAACACTGGCGGCTCGGACGCTTGCCTAAGGTCGAGCTCAACCTCTTGCGTCTTGGGGCGTATGAATTAATGGCCTATCCAGATCTCTCTGCCGGGGTGACGATCAATGAAGCCATTGAAATAGCGCGGCGCTATTGCAATGATGACGCACCTACCTTTGTGAACGGGGTGCTGGACCGCATTGCCGGTGTCGTCGGGAAGAAAGTGCAGCAGCATGAGTCTCTCGAATAAACAACCGCATACATCCGAGTCCTCTCCAGCGTCCCGCGCACGCTATCGGCCGGATGAGATTGAACCGAAGTGGCAACGCTACTGGCTGCAGAACAAAACCTTTCGAGCTGAAATCGATCATAATAAACGCAAATACTATATCCTCGACATGTTCCCCTATCCGAGTGGTGCAGGGCTGCATGTTGGACATCCTGAAGGCTATACGGCAACGGATATTCTTGCCCGCTACAAACGGATGTGCGGCTTCAATGTCTTGCATCCCATAGGCTGGGACGCCTTTGGTCTGCCTGCTGAACAATACGCCATAGAGACCGGGACCCACCCTCGAGAAACCACCGCACGGAATATCGACACCTTCCGGCGACAGATTCAAGCGCTCGGATTTTCCTATGATTGGGATCGCGAGATTTCTTCCTGCGATCCGGAGTATTACCGCTGGACGCAGTGGATATTTCTCAAATTATATGAGCGAGGTCTGGCCTATATGGCGGACGTGGCGGTGAACTGGTGTCCGGCCCTCGGCACAGTGTTGGCAAACGAAGAAGTCGTTGATGGCAAAAGTGAGCGTGGCGGACACGAGGTCATCCGGAAGCCCATGCACCAGTGGATGTTGCGCATCACGGCCTATGCCGAGCGACTGTTAGACGGGCTGGATCACCTCGACTGGCCCGACAGCGTTAAAGAAATGCAACGGAACTGGATCGGGCGGAGTGAAGGCGCACGTGTCCGTTTTCGCTTGTGTCAACCAGATGGTGCGCAGCTGCCCGAAGAGGACGCGTGCTTCGATGTCTTTACGACCCGGCCTGATACCTTGTTTGGGGCTACGTATTGTGTCCTTGCGCCGGAACACCCGTTACTTGAGCGCATTACGACTGCAGAGCATCGAGACGCAGTGACAGCCTATACCCAGGAGGCGTCGCGCAAGTCCGACTTGGCCCGGACCGACCTGGTCAAAGAAAAAACCGGAGTCAATACCGGCGGCTATGCGCTCAACCCGGTGAATGGTCAGCCCATCCCGATTTGGGTCGCGGATTATGTCCTGATTACTTACGGAACAGGAGCGATTATGGCTGTCCCTGGCGGGGATCAGCGAGACTGGGATTTTGCCCGCCAGTTCAATATCCCGATCATTGAGGTCGTTCAGGGCGGAGGTATTGAAAAAGAAGCCTATACCGGGGATGGGCCGCATGTGAATTCGGGTTTGCTAGATGGCTTGAATATAGCAGCTGCCAAGAAGAAAATGACGGCCTGGCTTGAGGAGCATGGGCACGGGGAAGGGGCTATTAATTACAAACTGAGGGACTGGTTGTTTAGTCGCCAGCGCTATTGGGGAGAACCATTCCCGGTCCTGCACGTCGATGGCCAACCTCAGCCGGTCGATCCGAACGATCTGCCTATCGTACTGCCCGAAGTCGAGAGTTTTCGACCGACGGGGACGGGCGAGCCTCCTTTAGCTGCGGCTCGGAAGTGGGTGGAAACTGTCGATCCGGTGACGGGTAAACCAGCTTTGCGTGAGACCAATACCATGCCTCAGTGGGCGGGCAGTTGTTGGTACTTCCTGCGCTTTTTGGACCCTCAGAATACAGAGCACCCTTGGGACGCCGAAAAAGAGCGTTACTGGATGCCGGTTGATCTCTATGTGGGCGGCGTTGAGCATGCCGTGCTGCACCTATTGTATGCACGCTTTTGGCATCACGTTCTGTATGATTGTGGGTTAGTCTCAACGCCTGAACCGTTTCAACGGCTTGTCAATCAAGGCATGATTCTCGGCTTTAGCTACCGCTATTACCAGGACGAGCAAGGGAACCGGTATAGCTATCCGGCAGTCGAGAAAGCGACGTCCAATGAAGAGTCGGGTTTTCTCCTTAAAGCTGATCCGGAAAAACGTCTGGTTGTGGCATATGTGCCTGTCGATCAAGTTGTATGGCGGGACGACAAGCCGTACCACCCTGATGTCCCTGAACTTGAGCTGGAGCCCCAGACTGACAAAATGTCGAAGTCGCGTGGCAACGTGGTAAACCCAGACACGGTTATTGCAGAGTATGGGGCGGATGCGCTGCGTTGCTATGAGATGTTCATGGGGCCGCTTGAGCAGGTCAAGCCGTGGAATACTCGCTCGGTCGCAGGCGTATACCGATTCTTACACCGCGCCTGGGCATTGATTGTTTCTGATGCCGGCAGTCTCCGAACAGAGATTGTGGCTGAAGATCTTAGCCGCCGAGATCTTAGTCGCACTGATGAACTGACGCGTGTCTTTCACAAAACCATCAAAAAGGTGACTGAGGATATCGAGGGCATGCGCTTTCATACTGCGCTTAGCGCGCTCATGGTTTTTCTGAATGAAGCGCAAAAGGCTGGCCGCTTACCGCGCACGATGGCTGAGGGCTTTGTGCTCTTATTGGCTCCCTTTGCCCCTCACCTGGGCGAAGAGTTGTGGCAGCGTCTTGGGCACGCGGAGACTCTGGCGTATGAAGTATGGCCGACGTATGATCCTGAGCTCATTCGCGACGAAACCATCACTATGGCCGTGCAGGTCAACGGAAAACTCCGAGCAACCATGGACCTCGCGGCTGATGTGGACAAGGAGGCGACCTTAGCTGCGGCTCGCAGTCAAGAGAAAGTCGCCGTGCATTTAGAGGGCAAGACGATTCGGCGCGAAATCGTTGTTCCCGGCCGGCTCGTGAATTTTGTTGTGTCGTAGCTCTAGGAAGTAAAAACAAAAAATCAAAAGGCAAAAATGAAAAAGAGAGGAAAAATTTTCTCCTTCCCTTTCACCCTTTGCCTTATGCCTCTTGGCTGTGTGTGGAACGCGTGCGGCTATCAGTTCTCTGCAACGACCTCGTTACCGCAGGGAATACAGAGCGTGAGCTTTGCTGAGTTTGAGAATTATACGCTCGAAGCCGGCGTCGAGAAAGAACTTCAATGGGCTATCGAACGGGAGTTCCGTACCCACGGCAATATTCAGGTGACAGAGGCTGGAGAAGGGAAGGTCCATGTGACGCTCAAGCGACTTGACCTACGCCCCTATTCTTTTGATCGGCGCGCCCAGGTGCTGGAGTACGAGTTGGCGCTCGAACTCAATATCCAACTTACCCACAGGGAGAGCGGCCAGGTTGTATGGCAAGCCGATAATCTTCATGTGACAGAGTATTACAGCGCAATTCCTCAGGTGCTGGTGACAACCTCGCCGGAATTTCTTCAAGGGACATTGGACCCGGGGGACCTGTCCGGTCTTACGGATACCCAGTTTTCAGAAACGCAACGACGCTTAGCGGTCAAGCGGCTCTTTGCCACGGCTGCTCGCGAAGTGTATTTCCGCTTAGGTGAGAACTTTTAACGAGAGAGGAAAAAGGGGACGGGAACCGCCCCTTCTCGCGTCGTTTACGAAGCTGCGGCTGCGGCTTTTTGCCGGTGAACCAGCTTGGAGAGCTGGCCGACATGGCGAGCAGCCGCGTGGTGCGGGATAATGCGTTTCTGGCCCGCTTTGTGTAGCGCACTGATAGCCGTGCGCAGGGAGCTTTCGACTGCTGCGCTATCACCACTTTCTACGGCCGTCGCCACTTTTTTCATAAGGGTTTTGACCCGCGACTTTTCCGAGTGGTTACGGGCGTTCCGATCCTGGCTCTGTCGATGTCGTTTCTTTTCTCCTGATGCCACGTACAATACTCCTCTCTTGTAGAATACTCCTACCATGGGCGGAGAGACCGATCAATGTGGCAAACCGGGCGAACTGGGCAGGACGTTGGTGGACAGGGAGGAGGCGAAGAGCAGCAGGTCGTCCGCGCTGCCGGGCAAATTGGAGGTTTGACTCTGCTCAGCCGCATCTCCGGTTTGGGACGAGATGTGGTCATCGGCCAGGTGTTTGGTGCGGGGATGGCTGCAGATGCCTTTTTTGTTGCCTTTCGCATCCCGAATCTCCTGCGCCGTCTGGTAGGCGAAGGGGCAACTGCTGCCGCCTTTGTTCCGGTGATTACCGAATATCTGACCCAGCGGTCACGAGCAGATGCGCTGTCTATGATCCGCGCTCTGCTGGGAACCGGACTGGGCCTGCTCTTCGTTTTGACCGCTATCGGCATGTTGTTCGCCGATCCCATTACCCGTCTGTTTGCTCCTGGGTTTGCAGGTGAAAAGCTTGCGCTCAGTATTGATCTGACCCGGATCATGTTCGTCTATCTGTTCTGGATTGGTGGGGTTGCACTGGCGATGGGGGTGCTGCACGCACTGAGGCATTTTACTGCTCCGGCGTTTGCGCCGGTCCTGCTGAATGTGGCGATGATTGCATGCGCGCTGGGGCTCTCGGCTCACCTGGCTGAGCCGGTCATGAGCCTTGCGTACGGCGTGGTCATTGGTGGCGCGTGTCAGCTGTTGTGGCAGGTTCCTGCTCTCGTGCGGAGAGGCATATCCCTCCGTCTGCGCTGGCACCCTCGGCACCCGGCCCTGCGTCGTATTGGGGTATTATTATTACCCTTGGTCTTTGGTACGGGTATCTTCCAGATCAACCAAATCATCAGCACGCTTTTGGCCTCGCTCCTTGCCGCGGGCAGTGTCTCCTGTCTGTGGTATGCCAATCGGCTGTTTGAATTTCCAGTTGGTATTTTTGTCGTCGCACTGAGTACCGCAGTCCTGCCCAGTCTGGCGGCACAGGCGCAGCAACGCAATATGCAGGGGGTGCAAGACAACCTCGGCTTTGCCCTGCGCTTAGTAAATATCGTGACCCTGCCCGCGGCGACTGGTCTCGCTGTTCTGGCTGTGCCCATAACCACGGTGCTCTTTTTCAGAGGGGCCTTTTCTGCGCAGGATGTAGTGGTGACTGCTGCGGCCCTGCAAGGGCTTGCCGTTGGCCTCTGGGCAGTTGCTGCAACCCGGCAAATCACTGCGTGTCTGTATGCATTGGGTGATACGAAGACTCCCGTTTGGGGGGGAGCGGTCGCTTTGTTGGTGAAGATTGGATTCAGCCTCGCTCTTATGGGCAGTGTGAGTTTTGCGGATGAAACAAACTGGGTAGCGCAAGCCGTGGCCTCCTTGAGTCGTAGCCTTGCCGTTTGGGATTTGGGTGTGGTTGGGCTCGCTATCTCGACGTCACTTGCGGCCATAGCAAATCTCATATTCCAGGCTGTAGCCCTGTCTTGGCATTTCCATTCATTTCCATGGCGGAGATGGATGGTATCACTGCTCTGGAGCGGGCTCGCTTCTGTAGTGATGACAATCCCGTTGTGGTGGATGATAGCTCAGGTCGACTGGTTCGGGCAGCATGTTTCTCTGCTCGTACGAGTGGGCAGTTTGAGCGGTGCTGTTGCGCTAGGTTTCCTTAGCTTCGTCGTGGTTGTTTGGCCGGGCGGGAAGGCCGAGATACGTGCCCTCATGGGCATGTTACCCGAGCGTGCGCTTGGCTTCCTGCCACAATTCCTCCAACCGTGGCAATGAAGTCTGATGCAGATCTTCTTGGTTTTGCAGCAGCTTCTGTTCGATATAGCGGAACCTCGCAGTAAAACGGCCGTTCGCCTTACGCAGAGCAGATTCAGCATCCAGATTGAGGTGGCGGGCGAGGCTGGTTAAGGCAAATAACAGGTCGCCTAGCTCGTGTTCTTGATGCTGGGCGTGATCCATTGACAGGGTCTCTTCCAACTCTTTGTATTCTTCTGTGACTTTTTCGAAAACGGCTGCGGCAGAGGCCCAATCAAAACCCACCCGAGTGGCCTTTTCGCCCAGCCGCTGGGCCTGGATTAAGGCAGGTGCTCCCTTTGGGACGCCGGCGAGAATGGATGGGGCAGCCTGTCCTGTAGTGCCCTTTTTGTTTTTCTTGGCGTATTTCTCTTGCCTTTCTTGAGCCTTTATTTTGGCCCAGTTTTGGCTGACCTCTTCAGCACTGTCGACTTTCAGGTCGCCAAATACATGCGGATGGCGGCGGGTCATTTTGTCTGAGATGGCTTGGGCCACATCGTCAATGCTGAATTCTCCTGCTTCTTCCATCAGTTGTGAATGAAAAACAATCTGGAGGAGTAAGTCGCCCAATTCCTCTTTGAATTCAGACCAGTCTTCGGCTTCAAGTGCTTCCAGGACCTCATAGGTTTCTTCGACAAGATAGGGTTTCAGCGTCTGCGGCGTTTGCTCTTTATCCCACGGACAGCCGTTTGGACTGCGCAGGGTTGCCATGATTTTGACAAGGCGAGCAAAGGCAGGATGCTGTTCGTCTGACATAGTTATCCCTTTAGTTGATGAGGATTTTTTCGGTTGTTCGAAAATGCAGCTTGGCGACTTGGCTGAGTGCATCCGAGCTATGCTGCTTGACAAAAGCTTTGCCTGCGGTAATGACCTGGGCGCTCGCGCCTTTCGGAAGGGGCAGGTGATAGCGCTGGCCGAGATCGCCCAGGCGGCGTAAAAATTCTGCCCGGGCTACAATCGAGGCTGCTGCTACGGCTATTTCTTGTTCTGCCCGATGTTTTTGGATGAGTGTGATTGATCGGCCTTTTTCCATGAGAGCATTGTTCAGAAAGCGCTCGGCACCGAACTGATCGGCAATGACACGTTCGCACCCGACCTGTTCTAAGAGGTTTTCGATAGCCCGAGCGTGGCCCCAGGCTAAGAGCTTGTTCAGGTTCTTGAATGACGCATACAAACCGTTATAGCGCTCGGGACCGATAACGACGAGTGTTGTTGGACACAAAGTGCGGATCCGTTCCGCAAGCGTTATGGCCTTCTTATCGGCCAGCGCTTTACTGTCACGGACGCCGACAGTTCGCAGCCCCTCTTCTTGATCTGGTGTGACATAGGCTCCGGCAATGACCAGTGGGCCAAAGTAGTCGCCCTTGCCTGACTCATCAATCCCGATGGTGCCGACGGGGTCAGAGGATGCGGTCATACTGAATCGGGAGATTGAAAAGCGGTTTCAGGCAGACGCTGCTCATCCCGCACGATGACCTTGCCATCTTGGATCTTCACTCGGCCTTCGGCAAAGAGCCTGATGGCCGCAGGGTAAATCCGGTGCTCTTGAATAAGAATCCGCGCACTCAGGCTGTCCTGTGTATCATCCGGATATACGGGAACGGCGGCTTGCATGATGATGGGTCCGTGGTCCATCTGCTCATCAACTATATGGACCGTTGCCCCGGCAATGCGCACGCCCCGTGCGAGAGCCTGATGCTGGGCGTGTAGACCGGGGAAAGCGGGTAGCAAGGCGGGATGAATATTCA
>CAUZQN010000035.1:0-10602 GCA_963581605.1 uncultured Binatia bacterium (SeqCode) | reverse complement strand
TGGTCCGAGCCAGCATATACTTTCTCGTCTGCGTATTCAGTATGAATAATACACGATATTTTCTAGTGGACACAAGCTTTCTGTTATCCTCCCCTCCCCTTGCGGAGGTCTGGCTTTCCGGTATAAAGGGGGGCGATTCTGCACAGACATAAGGGGCAAAGAAATCCATGCTACGATGGCTTCCGGAAGACGTATCCCCATACGGGGCAGGCATCGATTCGCTCTTCTATCTTATCTACTACATCACGGCGGCGGCTTTCATTCTGGTCACCGCGCTCATGATCATCTTCTTGTATCAGTATCGCCATAATGACAACCGCCGGGCAATATACACCCATGGCAACACCTCCCTGGAGTTGGTGTGGACTATCATTCCGGCCCTGGTCTTTATTGGACTCGGACTAGCCAGTAAGTCGCTCTGGGAAGAAATCAAACTCACCATCCCGGAAACCGACCAGGTCATTCAAATCACCGGCAAACAGTTCAACTGGGAAATCCTCTACCCCGGCCCAGACGGCGAATTTGAGACTGGAGACGATTATCAGGTCGATAACGATATCCACGTCCCAGTCAGCAAACCAATTCGCGTCCTCCTGAAGTCTAGGGATGTCATCCATAGCTTATTTCTGCCGAACCTGCGCTTCAAACAGGATACAATGCCAGGCCGAACGATCGAGGCGTGGTTTCAGGCGAATAAACCCGGCAAGTACGAAATGCCATGCGCTGAACTATGTGGGTTCGGCCATTCGGGCATGAAAGGCTGGCTGTATGCCGACACGCCTGAAGACTATGCCGCGTGGTTCAAGAAGCGTTGGCCAGATGCAGCTCTAAACGGCGCCCCTGCTTCAGAGGCTCAGGAAGAAGTTGCTGCTGCTCCATCAGCCGAGTCTAACGTAGAAGCAGGCGACCAGACTCTTGGGCAAACTATAGAAGCTGCGGCATCGGCGGCAGCTGACATGCAGGCAGCAGGAGCAGCGCCCACTGAAGCAGCTGGGGAAGCAGTCGCTGAAGCAGCACAAGAAACGACTGAAGCCGCCGAGGAAACAGTCGAAGCTGCAGTCGAACAGACGCAAGAGGATGGGGACACAGCCGCTGCTAGCGTTGAGGATGCTGTCGAAGAAGCGGCTGAATAAACAGCCAATAAGACTGAATCAGCCCGCAAGCGTACCAATACAAGACAGGAGAGAGTCAATGAGTGACGCAGGAGCCGCCGCCGCGCACGCGACACATGCAGAGCACCACGAGCTAGGATTTATCCGCACGTATATTTTTTCGACTGATCACAAAATGATCGGCCGCCAGTTCTTGTTTTCAGCCATCATCATGCTCATCTTTGGCGGCCTCATGGCGATGATGATGCGCTGGGAACTGGCCTGGCCTGAGACTCCGGTTCCGTTTACCAGTTGGATCTCTGAGCCGTTCATGTATGCCGAGCCAGAGCATGGTCTATACGGCGCGTATATGGACCCAGCCTTTTACAACTCGCTGTTCACCATGCATGCCACGATCATGATCTTTTTTGTCGTGATGCCGTTTCTGATAGGCGGGTTCGGTAATTTTCTCATTCCACTCATGATCGGCGCCGGCGACATGGCCTTTCCGCTGTTGAACCTGCTTTCATTTTGGACGGCTGTGCCGGCTATCGGTCTCATCCTGTACAGCTTCTTTGTGGAAGGCGGTGCCGCAGCCGGCGGCTGGACCATGTACGCCACCTTATCAGCAGATCCCACCCTGAGCGGTGTGGATGCCGGCGTGAACCTGTGGATCATCAGCCTGCTCATCCTGGGTGTCTCCTCTCTAATGGGGGCAGTCAACTATATCACCACGATCATCAATATGCGGGCGCCGGGGATGACCTGGTTCCGCATGCCTTTGGTTGTCTGGTCCTTGTTCATCACCGCGATCTTATTACTGCTGGCACTGCCAGTGCTGACTGCCGCGCTCGGCATGTTGCTGTTTGATCGGACCATGGGCACGAGTTTCTTCTTACCTGGTGGGGGCGGAGAGCCTATCCTGTGGCAACATTTGTTCTGGTTCTTCGGTCATCCGGAGGTGTATGTCCTGGTGTTGCCCGCCATGGGTGTCACCTCAGACATTCTCGCCACTTTCTCGCGTAAACCCATTTTTGGCTACAAAGCCATGGCCTTCTCTATGATCTCTTTGGCCTTTCTGTCTTGGATCGTATGGGGCCATCATATGTTTGTGAGTGGCATGAACCCGGTTCTGGGGACAGCCTTCATGCTCACCACGATGGTCATTGCCGTCCCCTCAGCCATTAAGACATTTAATTGGCTCGGCACCTTATGGGGCGGCAATATTCGTTTTACCAGCCCTATGCTGTTTGCCTTGGGTTTCGTGTCCAATTTTGTGATTGGTGGGTTAAGCGGCATTTATATGGCCTCAACCCCGGTCGATATCTTCATGCACGACACCTACTTCATTGTCGCCCACTTCCACTATGTCGTGGCGGGCATCATCTTCGGCATGTTTGCGGCACTCTATTATTGGTTCCCGAAACTCTTTGGCCGCATGATGAACGAAAAGCTGGCCAAGACGCATTTTTTCCTGACGTATATCTTCTTCAACTGTGCCTTCTTTCCTATGCATTTCTTGGGCGTGGCCGGCCATATGCGCCGCATCTACAACCCCATGCAGTATGAATTTCTGCACGATATGCAGTGGTGGAACGTCTTTATCACCATGAGTGCGCTCTGTCTGGCCGCCTCCCAGATTGTCTTTTTTGTGAACCTTGTCTGGAGTTTGATTGCCGGCAAGAAAGCCGAAAATAACCCGTGGGACGCCAATACGCTGGAATGGACGGTCCCCTCTCCTCCGGGGCACGGAAACTTTGACACAACGCCGACCGTGTATCGAGGTCCATACGAGTACAGCTCTCCTCTGGTGAAAGAAGACTGGTTACCCCAGGATCGGCAACTCGGCCCGGCAGCGGCTAGCGTCTCACATTAGATATATAGGCTGCACCTTGCCCGGTCGTTCTCTGCTATAGTCAACACAGGAGAGCGACCGGGGTTTTCTGTTTATTTGGAGGAAAGACAGTAACCGGGTTGGAGAAGCAGGAATTTTTTCCAGCCCATCTTCCAGCTCATAGTCATGGAGAAGATCGTTTTGGCCTCTCTTGATCGCGACTCATCTGATCACGATTCACCTGATCACGACCCATCTGATCACGATTCGCCCTGGCCTCATCGTTTTGCCGTACTCACAGCAATCATGACCCTGCCGCTGCTTTTTGTGGGCGGCTTGGTCACTAGTCTCAAGGTCGGTATGGTTGTCCCGGATTGGCCGACCACCTTTGGTTATAATATGTTCCTCTACCCCTGGTCGAAGATGATAGGCGGCATCTTCTACGAACATAGTCACCGTTTACTCGGATCGGCCGTCGGTCTGCTCACCATCCTACTCGCGGTTGTGCTCTGGTTCAAAGAATCCCGTCAATGGCTGCGTTGGCTGGGTCTCATTGCGCTTGGCGCAGTCATTCTGCAAGGAGTTCTTGGCGGACTGCGGGTGATTCTTGTGCTGCACAAGATTGCCATTATTCATGCCTGTGTCGCACAGGCATTTTTTGCACTGGTGACAAGCCTCGCCCTTTTCACTTCTAGAGAATGGAAATCGTATACACAGCAAACGCCCTCAAAAGCGACGAAAAAAACAAGACAACTCGGCCTATGGGCAACTGGGCTGATCTATGCCCAGCTCATCCTGGGGGCAGTTTTTCGCCACACCGGTGCCGGCCTGCGTCTGCATATTCTGGGAGCCGTTGTCGTATTCATCAGCGTCTTTCTCCTCGTCGATCATGTACAACAATACCATGCTGACCAGCCATTTCTGATGCGTTCAGCTCTTGTCTTACGCAGACTACTCTTGGTACAAGTCGGTCTCGGATTTCTCACTTACGTCGTAAAATATCTTGCCCCAGACGGCCTCTTGACGTCACAGGCCGTCCTCTTCGCAACGAGTCATGTCATTATCGGCGCGCTCATGCTGGTTACTAGCGTCCGTTTCGCCCTGCGCGCCTATCACATTCTTGTCGAGCCTCAAACACCACCATCACAACCCATTTTCTCGAAACAGGTCAGCGTATGATACAGCAAACACAGACCATGGGGCGGGACTTGGCACGCACCCGCCATCGCTTGGCCGCCTTTATCGAACTCACCAAACCACGCTTAGTCAGCATGATTCTGGTGACGACAACCGTCGGCTTTTATCTCGGCTCTGGGCTCAGCATTGACTGTGGACTCCTGTTGCACACCCTGATCGGCACTGGACTCGCCGGTGGTGGTACCCTCGCCCTCAATCAACTCATAGAGCGTGAGGCGGATGCCCTGATGGATCGGACAAAAACACGCCCGCTGCCGGATGGCCGGCTACAACCAATAGACGCGCTTATATTTGGGGCGCTGCTGACCTCGGTTGGGTTGGTCTACCTCATGCTGGTGGTGAACCCGCTGAGCGCTCTGGTTACCGCGCTTATCACGGTGAGCTATTTATTTGCCTACACCCCTTTAAAGAAAAAGACTTCACTGTGTGGCATCGTTGGGGCACTACCCGGCGCACTACCTCCCGTCATTGGCTGGGTAGCCATCAATGACACGCTGAGTATCGAAGCCTGGATTTTGTTCTCGATTATGTTTTTGTGGCAAATGCCACACTCCCTGGCTATCGCCTGGCTGTACCGGGAAGACTATGCACGCGCCGGCTTTCAACTCTTACCGGTTATTGAACCGGACGGCCGCAGCACCGGGCGGCAGGTTGTCACCAACTGTCTTGCCCTCTTAGCCGTTGGCCTCCTGCCCACCCTCGTCGGTCTAGCCGGACCACGCTATTTTGTTGTGGCATTTTGCCTAGGCTGTCTGTTCTTGTGGTATGGTATTCTCTTGGCACGAACGCGTTCGCGTGAGTCCGCACGACAGCTCATGTTTGTCTCGCTTGTGTATTTGCCGGTCTTGCTGACCGCTATGGCCCTAGATAAGGTTCCGCTCTGAGCGGAGAGGAGTTTCATGAAATGGTAACCCAAGTCCAACGGCAGGACAAGAATCACTCCTTAGGCCGTAGGCTCGCATTCTTCATCGTGCTGTATATTGCGGCAACTACCTGTTTTATTATTTTAGTGTAGTCTAGCCGAGCGGAACGCACCGCGTATGTCGCACGCATCAATCGCACCTGCCACACCCGCCGCACCTGCCACACCCGCCACACCCGCCACACCCGCCGTACCCGCTCCGATTTCCCCTCCGAATGATGTATTGACCGCCGTGCCGAGCCTCGGTGGCCCACGCCCGCCCCGCGCCTCACAACCGCCGATGAGTAACGCTCGCATGGGCATGCTGATGTTGATCGGTGCAGAAACCATGTTTTTCGCCGGTTTAATAGGCGCCTATGTAGTTTTCCGGTTTGGCAGTCAGGTCTGGCCCTCAGGCCGTTTATACCTGCCAGTCGGAGTGACCGGGGTGAATACGTGTTTTCTCCTGTTCAGTTGCTACACCATGCACCGGGCTCTCAAGTCTATCCGGTCTGGCCGGGCAAACCAGCAACAGCCGTTTGTCAAATGGCTCACCATTACAGCGCTGCTAGGCAGCATTTTTCTGGGCGTGCAAGGCTATGAGTGGGTCCAACTCGTCCGTGATGGTCTGACCATCTCCACGGGCATGTATGGCGCGACTTTCTATACCTTGATTGGTTGCCACGGATTGCATGTGCTTGCAGCCGTACTCTGGCTGGGCATTGTCTTGATGCAAGCCCGACGTGGCAAGTTTTCAGACCACAGCCATATAGGCGTCGAGACGTGCAGCATGTATTGGTACTATGTCGGCGCTCTGTGGCTGGTGCTATTCCCCCTCGTCTATTTGAATTAAAACATAGCCTATGCGAATACCTCACACGCCTCAATTGCCCGTCCGCCGCTATACGACTGCATACCTGACGATTGCATTCTTGGCCGTGTTAAGCATGCTTATAGTAGCCGCGAGCCAAGACGCCCTAGCGCAAGGATGCGCGATGTGCCAGACTCTTTTCCCCAGTGAAAATGCAACCTTGGTTCAGGGTATGTTACGCAGCGCCTTCTTTTTAATGGCCATGCCGTTCGTCGTATTCGGTTCCATAGCTGGCTGTATTTTTTACCGCTATTGGAAGATGAATCGCTCATCACGAGCAGAAGGGACGCTAGTATCTTTCCAGGTCATGTCGACACCGAAGGAGGAACGACCTTGAGCGAAGCTGTTATAGACGCCCATGTCCACGTGAAGCAGCCGGCAGAATCACCAGTCACCCCAGAGAGCTGGGGCAAGCTGGGCATGTGGGTTTTCCTCGCTGGTGACGCGATGTCCTTTGGCGGACTTTTGGCCGGTTACGGCTCGATCCGCGCGAGTAGTCCGGACTGGCCCAATCCACTTCAGACACTAGGAATTCAGCTCACGGCTTTCATGACCTTTCTGCTGATTGTCAGCAGCTTTACTATGGTCAAAGCTCTATCCGCAGCGAAACACAACGACCTTGCCGGATTCCGCAAATTCATGCTGCTGACCATTCTCGGTGGAACCGTCTTTTTGGGACTGCAGGCCTATGAATGGACGCATCTGACCCACGAAGGTATGACCATGAGTGGGAACCCCTGGGGGGCTCCCTTGTTTGGTACGACCTTTTACGTCCTAACCGGCTTTCATGGCTGTCACGTCTTTAGCGGGGTGGTGTATCTCTCCTGCGTTCTGTGGACAGGCATCGGAGGCAGATTCACTGGAGACAATGCCAGCCCAGTCGAAATTGTCGGCCTGTATTGGCACTTTGTGGATCTAGTATGGATCTTGGTCTTTACCTTTGTCTACCTGCTGTAGACGGGAGATACGATGGCAAGCGAACATGCAGAACATGCAGAACCGAACTATTTCGCCATTATGGTGATACTCACCATCCTGACGATTATCGAAATCATCATTCCCCAAGTCATTTCAGGAAAACTGACCGCGGGGACGCTACTTGTTTCGCTGGCAGTTGTGAAAGCCGTCATCGTCGCACTGTATTTCATGCATCTACGGTACGAACGAACACTCCTCGGGGTCATTGCCATGACGCCAATGGTGATCTGTGTCTTTCTTATTGTGATGTTACTGCCAGACCTGACTGCAAGTACGAAAACCTACACTCCACCTGAGCAACCCGTCGTCAGCGAAACGGTTCAGCATTAACCCGCGAGCATGTCGGCTCCCCAGGTCCAGGAGCTTCGATCCCAGCAGCTCATCTGGGGGGCGCTTGGGCTAGTCCTAGCCGGCGTTATTGGCTACGGCGCGTGGTCTAGCCTCTCAGCTCCCTCAGACTCAGCGCTATCAGGTAGGCTGCCCATCTATGGCGTAGTCCCGGAATTCTCGTTGATCGAGCGCAGTCAGCAACCCGTTACACACACCGACCTGCTCGGCTCAATCTGGATCGCCGATTTTATTTTTACCCATTGTCCCGGCATGTGCCCAATGTTAAGCCGGCGCATGTCACGCTTGCAGACGACTCTGCACAACGAACCCGTCCGCTTGCTCTCCTTTAGTGTTGACCCCGAACGAGACACACCCCAGGTCTTACAGCGTTATGCCCAGCGCTACCACGCGGATGCGCTGCGCTGGCTCTTCCTGACCGGCGAGCGCAGCCAGATGTATGCCCTTATTCAACACGGATTTCAGCTCAGTGTGGAAGCCCTGGACCCAAATGACCCACGTCTGACCACAAGTGAGCCTATCGTGCACAGTAACCGTTTTGTATTAATAGACCCTCACCTCCGCATCAGGGGCTATTACCACGGGGATGATGCGGAATCCATGGGACAACTGCTGCTGGATATCGAGACCCTCAAACACGAATAGCCAAGCGAGAATAACAATACAGCGTTCATCAAGGCGCTGTTCGCTGAGCGGCTCCGGCCTGCGTAAGGAGGGTCACAACCTCGGCGTGCTGCTTACCGCCCATATGCCATAACCGCCGGTCACTGGCACGGCTCAGGGCCGTTGCTCCGGATGCCGTATTCGCTTCGACGTCTGCCCCTTGCTCAAGAAAGAATCTGACTATATCCGTATGACCGTAGATTGCGGCACGCATCAATGCCGTCGTTCCATCCGCAGTCCCTGCGTTAATATCAGCTCCAGCACCGAGTAAGATCCACGCTATGGCGCCCTTTCCTTCAGCCGCCGCCCACATCAGAGCCGTGTACCCGTACGCATCCCGGACTTCGAGATCAGACCCGGCATCGATCTGTTGTAAAAGGCGCTGCGGATCATTTTTCTTCACTGTCGCGATAACAACGGGATCTGCGGGGCGGACGTATTTTTTATGCTCGCCCATGCGCTGACCGAGTCTCTCGAAAGGGACACTAAAGGGATCCATCCATTGCGGCATTTGACCCAGCCGAGAAAAGGATTCCGACAGCGTTTTCTCGGCTGCTTGGGTCTCAGACGGTGGCGGAGTGAGCACCTGCGTTTTGCCCGATTGAGGCCACAGCAGCAACGAGAACAGCATAAACATCTAAAACCATATCCACATACCCTGCTGCTGTCGGCTGAAATCCCCAGCTATTTATGGCTGCTGTATTTTTTCAAGCAGGTACTCCCTTGACCCTGAGTAGGAAGAATGGCCTAATTTTTTGAGGGCATAGAATGAATATGATGCGATTTGTGGCCATCCCGCTACTCTGTCTCGGTATAGTCTTGTTTTTTCGGACACCTGACGAAGGAGCTGTCGAACTGGGACAAAAACCTCATGTCAGAACCTCGGCATCAGCACTGGACCAGGAGTATTACAACGACCGACAGGCGGCTGATCAAAAATACCGAGACAAAGTGCTCCAGGTATCGGGCATGGTCATGCGTGTTGAGCAAGACGGCTCGGGGCAAATTTCCGTCATTTTACAAGGGGCTCAGTCAAGACTCAGTGGTATTGAGTGTCAAGTGGACCGGACGCAGATGCAGGAAGTCCAACAACTCCGCGCAGGCCAGCAGGTCATCGTCAAAGGCTATGGAGCCGGAAAAACGATTCATGTACGCCTGAGAGGCTGCCTGCTCGTCCATGCCACCCATGTCTCCTCAAGAGATATGAATCCCACGCGACTGGCGAAACACGCTCTGGCAGGCTAATCTGTCCACTCAGAAACAAGGGGGTCCCAGCCATGAAAACCTTATTAAGCGCCATGCTGCTCATACTCTTCCTTCCTCCGCATCTCGCTGCCCAGTCTTCATATTCCATTCGTCCAGGATCTTCAGGCTCACTCCTGGGTGGAGGTTTTGCAATAGAGAGCCAAGAAGAGGCAGCTGGCGCCACGGGGAATAGGTTGGAGGAACGACTCGACATGCGCCTGCGATACCCAGACCTATACGGGGGGAATCTTGCAGCAGGAGCCAGCGCTGAGGCAGCGGCCAGCGATACGACAAACGGTGAAGAAGAACGGCTCGACATGCAAACGCGCTACCCTGAGCTGTATCTCAGCGACAAGTTATTTGATGACGGACAACTCTTATCAATTGAAGGCTCGGGACGAGCAGAGTAACTCTCCGTACCCCTCTCACTCCTTTATCACGCCTGAAAACATTGCCCCGCCTGCCTTGATATGATACTTCAGCTGCCACGCCTTCGTGGTGAAATGGATATCATACAGGTCTCCGGAACCTGGGGTCCGGGTTCGATTCCCGGCGAAGGCAGTGCTTCTTACTCGGCCGTGCATACTTCATCGCACGCGAAAAAAATGGGACATTCCACCGGGCGCTGGTTCGGGAGGCAGTGATGGGTCGGAAGAAGATTCTGGTAGTGGAAGATAACGAAGACAATCGTCATATACTCGTGTATCGATTACGCAAGATAGGCGACTTCGAGATTAGGGCGGCCAGCCACGGACAAGAGGCTCTTGACCTCATACTGCAGGACCTTCCTGACCTCATATTCCTCGACTTGAAGCTACCCATTCTGGATGGCTGGGAAACCGCGCGTCGGATCCGACAACTGCAGAGTCCAGCTTGTGAGATCCCTATTATTGCATTGACCGCGCAAGCCATGGTTGGAGATGAAGAAAAGGCGCTCGACGCAGGGTGCGACGATTACATCGCTAAACCGATTATCGACGCGAATCTGGTAAAGGAAAAAGTCGAACGCCTCCTTGTCCAAGGTCGTCCGCACAGAGCGATCTAAGCCCCTCCTGACACCTACCCCAAGTCAGCTGAAACGCGAACCAAACATGTGGAGACTTGACGTTAGGGGAAAGATCTATTTATCCCTCGGCCAACTTCTGTAGGCTGACCCCAAACGGTTCACAATAGCCGGACTCACGTGGATACACGGCTCGCTTGAGGACCGCATGCATTCGGGGCAGGTTGTAGAACGGTATAGAGGGATACAGGTGATGCTCAAGGTGATAGTTCACATTCTTGGGCGCAAAAAAGAAGCCGAGCCAGGCCGGAATAAAATAGGTCCGGGTTTGTCGATATGGATTGTGTGGATCAGGCACATTCCCGTGTTCGATAGCGCCCCGGATCCGAAAAAAGACTTGGGTCCACGTACAATACGGCACCAGCCAGTACAGCAAAAACATGAGCGCAGCCTGGCTTCCAAGCAGCCACA